>DAOWIT010000059.1 GCA_030640765.1 Candidatus Latescibacterota bacterium
AGTTCAGGCTGTCGCTCGATATGACATCGTCTATGCTGTCGTACGCCTTATTCGTCTCCTCAGGTGGGTAACTCTCAATGCCAAACGCAGCGTCGTATCCCAGTTCCCAGAAGGAGGCGTGGTCACCTCTATCGGCAAGGGAATCAATCCTTTTGTCTAAAATCAGACCAATCTCGTAGATATCGTTTGTCTCTTCCAGTAGTTCAATCAGCCATTGAGAGCAGGGATTGGCTATAAGCACCAGCCCAGGCAGGTCATTGTGCCCGATCATATCATAGTTGATGACACCCAGGATATTGTCCCCTCTTTCTGCTGCTTCTCGGACGTAGAACTTGCTCCCCCACATTCTGAACTCTTCACCGGAAAAGAATATAAACTTGATCGAAAATGGAAATTCACCCTTCGAGTTGGCCAGCACCCTTGCAGTTTCCAAGACCGAGACTACTCCGCTGCCGTTGTCGTCGGCCCCAGGAGCGGGGTCGGTTCTCCAATCCCAGCCAGGGGTATTGCGTCCGGTGTCATCGTAGTGGGCGCAACAGATGAAGTAGCCATCGCCTTCTCCTCTTAGGGTCCCTACGATATTATACATTATGCTGTCATCTGGGGTATGCTGGAAAGGCAAAACTTCCACCAAACTGCTGTCTCCCAGAGCCTGGATCAGTTGCTGCTGGATATAGCTGCCGGCTGAGTCCCAGCAGTCAGGATGTCGGGCATAGCGGGTGCGTAAGTTCTCTCTGCGGTTGTTGTAAGGTTTAGTTGGATCCTTGTACACCAGCTGTGCCAGATCTTCTTCTATTCGGTTGCAATTTATCTTTTCTATGAGGGTGGCAACAGAGTCTTTCTTTCCGGGAAGAGCTTGAGAGGTTTGGATAAGAAAAAGCACCAGAAAAAGGGAGGCCCCTAGGTCCAAGATTTTCTTTGTCTTTCCTCTCGTTTTTGGAAAAAACATGCTTCTTTCGTAAACGCTCATGCCGACAAGTCGGCGCCACGAATGATGAAAAGCGGTAAAAATCAGCTATAGGGATATTTTACAAGTAAATTATCCCTTACTCCTTTGATTAAGTATTGCGTAAATAGATAAGGACTTTAAATATATTCAGAATAAATCTATCTGTCAAGCAAAACTTGTTTGGAGAAAGTAGCACGAAGGTTCAGCTTCACTTATGGCGAGCTTGAAAAGCTCACTATAGTTAACAACTGTTTATAAAAAGACCCTATTGGCTCTTCTGTTTTGCCCTCTCCCATAAGGCATCCATTTCTTCTAAACAAACTGCCTGAGGGGTCTTGCCCTGGTGTTGAAGCTCCGATTCGATAAATTTGAATCGGCGGATAAATCGGTCAGTACTTCCCTGGAGTGCTTCTTCAGGACAGATAAGCAGAAATCGAGCCAGATTAACCAAGGAAAAGAGGACATCTCCCATCTCTTCTTCGACTTGTTGGGGATCTTTCTGATTGCAGGCCTGTTTAAGTTCGGCCAGTTCTTCCTCCATCTTCTCTACCACCCCAGCAGTATCTTTCCAGTCAAAACCCACCCGTGCTGCTTTCTCCTGCACCCTTTGCGCCCGCAACAACGCAGGCATCTGAGAGGGCACACCGTCAACCACTGATCCCTTACCCTCTGCATTTTTTATTCTTTCCCAATTCACCAGTACTTCCTCTGTGTCCTTAATCTTCACATCGCCAAAGACATGGGGGTGGCGTCTCTTAAGCTTCTCTATATTGGTGGCAATTACATCGCCGATATTAAACCGCCCTTCTTCTTCAGCTATCTGGGCATGGAACATCACTTGAAGCAGAAGGTCACCCAGTTCTTCTTTTAACTTCTGATCGTCCCCTTCGTCAATAGCTTCTGCCACTTCGTAGGCCTCCTCGATTAAGCACCGCTTAATCGACTGATGAGTTTGTTCTCTATCCCAGGGGCAACCGTTTTTACTCCGTAAATGCGACAGCAATTCCTTTAGCTTTTCAAGTTCAGCCATTTCTATCCTTTCTCTGGGGGAAAACTGCTACAAAATACATCTATTCTCTGTCTAACCTCTCCGAACGTTACTCTGAACTTGGTCCTTTGGAGTTACCCGTTTACGGGTTTATTATAAACCGCTAAAGCGGTAACTCCATTTAGAATCTATTCGTTAACGTAATAGTCAAAGAACATCTTGATTCCCTACGCTGGTCGAACCAAAATTCCGTTCTTCTTGAGAAGCGCAGCGGCGACTCCATTCCCCTCGCTCAGCCCACCCTGACAGTGAATCTGACCACATCCACACGAGGGGCTTTTCTGCTTCATCACTGCTTCGGTGGCTCCGACTAATTGTGCCAACCGAAGGCTTTCTTGGGCACCCCTTATGAATTCGGCGCTCACATCCTTACCGGTCTCACAGTAACAAACCCTGGCCCGACCTGCGAGGACGTCTTGACCGTCGCCACCTACAATCTCAGAACAGGGTCGAGGCGTGGATAGTCCTCCCAACTGCTCGGGACATATCGGCAAGGCGATCCCCTGACGCACCCACTCTACCACCTCTTCTGAGCGGGAATTGCCCCCGTCATGGCGGCAGTTCAGACCTGCCAGACATGCACTCACGATGTATCTTATCACCATTAGCTCCCCTCAAAGGCACTCTACCTTTCAACACGATCTCCCTTTTACTCTCTGCCTTCCAGCGAAGGGAAACCCTTATGGAATCCTTGGGCAGAAGCCCTTCTACCCTTTCGGCCCATTCGATCAGACAGACTCCGAAACCATAGAGATATTCCTCACACCCCAATTGGTAGAGCTCTTCAATGTTCTTGATTCGATATAAGTCGAAATGGTATACTGGCAAACGGCCCTGGTATTCGTTGATGATCACAAAAGCGGGACTGGTCACCGGATCAGTAACCCCCAGACCCTGGCAAATGCCTTGAATCAAACAGGTCTTGCCGCTGCCCAGCTCGCCAGTCAAGGCCGCTACCGCACCGGGATGAAGAAAGTCGGCTAGCTTCCGCCCCAGACTTTGGGTTTGCTCAGGACCCTCCGTTATCCATCTGTATTCCATCGTTCTCGCTATTTGCCCTTCATCACTATCACCGGCAGGATCATCTCCTCCAAGGAAATGCCTCCGTGCTGCAAGCTTTGCCGATACCGTCGTTCATATTCATGAAACCCAGTAGGATAGACAAGAAAATAGTCCTCCTTCGCCAGGATAAAGTTCGTGGCAGGGCCAAACCGTGGAAGTTTAAACTTTTCCGGGTCTTTGATCAAAATAGCCCCCCTGGTGTCACAGTTCAGGTTGTTCCCATATTTATATCTCAGGCTCACAGATGTATGTCGGTCGCCGTAAACTACATTCGCCTTTCGGCTGAGGATACTCCCGTGGTCTGAAGTAAGCACGACCACAGTATCAGTCTCGGCGATATTCCTCAACATCTCCAACAGAGCAGAGTGAGCAAACCAGGATTTGGTGAGAGACCGAAAGGCAGCTTCATCAGGGGTAATCTGGAGAAGGATTTCTGACTTAGATCTCCCGTGAACCAGCAAGTCAACCAAATTGAAAACCATGGAGACAAGGGGAACTGAACCTAAGGAAGAAAGCCTCTTAGGCAAATCCGCTGCTCCCGTTGCGTCGAACACCTTAATATATCGGGTTGTTCGGAGATGACATCCCAATTTTTCCAGTTGGGTATCTAACAGTCGGTGTTCATAGCGATTTAGACTATGCTCATCGTCTTTATCCATACCCCAGTCATTAGGATACCTTTGGGCAAGCTCTTGGGGAAAAATTCCGCTGAAGATCGCATTGCGAGAGTAAGGAGTAGCGGTAGGCAAGATCGAATAGTAATAATCCCGGTTGATAGTGAAAAACTCGGACAGCAGAGGTTCTAAACAAAACCATTGGTCTAACCGCATACAATCAATCACGATAAAAAACACCCTCCGGTTATTTTTCAGAGCCGGAGCCAGAAATCGGGGAACAACATCTACTGACAGAGGAGGGGCTTGCTTTCTATCTACCCATAGGGGATAGTTCTGCTCAACATATTTAGCAAACTGAACATTGCACTCCCTTTTTAAATCACTATGTAGTTGCTCAAGAGCAGGGTCTCGGAGGTCTTCTATTTCGATATCCCACTGACAAATCGTTACATAAATATCTATCCAACCCCTCCAGTGCGTTATTTTAGACAGGATGGAACGAACCCTTGCGGCTGCAGAGGCATACTCTTGCGCTATTCTTTCCTTCCGGATCTGTTTGGCTTCCAGTATGCGCTTGCAGACCGAGAGGACTTGACTGGGGTTAACCGGTTTGGTCAAAAAATCGGTGGCCTTCTTGACAATGGCCTCTTCCATCAACTCCTCCTCCTCTTTCTTAGTAACCATTACCACAGGTAGGCTGGCAGCAAGCTCCTTGATCCGCGAAAGTACCGTCAGGCCATCAGAGCCGGGCATCATCTCATCTAACAGCACCACATCAAAGGGCTGTTGCTCGATCAGACAGATGGCATCCTCCCCGTTGGTGACCGGAGTGACTGAGTATCCCCTCTCCTCCAGGAATATTATATGCGGCCGTAAAAGCTCTATCTCATCATCAATCCAAAGAACCTTGCGTTCTGCCATCGAAAAATCCTCTCCCCTATTTAGCGTCTGTCCGGAAATGCCCATATTTCTTGTCATTCCGGCAATCTTTAAGCCGGAATGACAAATTCGGAAAGACACTATTTAGGAATTACCTGGGCAAGATAACCCGGATAGTGGTTCCTTTACCGGGTGCGCTGTTTGCTACAAAGACTTTCCCCCGGTGGTATTCTACTATCACTCTTTTGACGAAGCTTAACCCCAATCCCCACCCGGTATTTTTGGTAGTGTAGCCAGGCATAAATATCTTGCGCTGTTGCTTGGAATTCAAGCCGCGTCCGTTGTCTGAAAAATCGATCACTACCGCTTTGCCATTAGAAGCAGACCTGACACTTACGTCTATCCTCCCCCCCTGTTTGTCAATCGCATCCAAGGAATTTCGGAGAAGGTTCTCACATGCCCAGGTCAGAAGCTCTTTGTTCACAGGAATATCTGGAACCTCTTCGTAGGTGCCTGTGATTTTGACCTCAGTCCCAAGCTGAGGCAATCTCCTCTGGAAATAGGCAATGGTCTCGGTGATCATAGGCACCACATTCTCGTTTTTTAGCCTGGGGGTCAGACCTATCTGATTGAACCTGGAGGCGATTTTGTCCAGCCGGGATATATCATTTCCCATCTCTTCTACGACGGAGGACCCCGTATCCTTTGTCCTCGCTTTCAGTAGCTCCAACCAACCGAACAGAGAAGATATGGGTGTACCCAGTTGGTGGGCGGCTTCCTTTGCCATTCCTATCCAGATATACCGTTGTTCGCTGTTCTTGATGTGCCTGAATCCCAAAAATCCAATAAAAACGAAGAGCAAGATGACGCCTATTTCCACAAAAGGCAACCAGGTAAGACGATGAAAGGCGGTGGACTCGCCGTAGTGAAGGTAGCCGAAAATACCGCCCAGCTTCTCAGAGACCAAAGGTACAGGACTGTTCCGACGATCCATCTCAGCCACCATATGTTTCAGAATTGCCTGGGTAGTCTCTGAGGTGTCAGCGGAAGAGATACCCACCCCTTTCCATGCCTGGGGTTCGCCCTCGGTATCGGTGATGATAACCGGGAAATTCGTCTTCTTAATTACATCTTCTACGATTATGTCCAGCTCAATGCCTGTGGCAGTCTCTGAGGTAGCAGCTGCTGCATAGAGGTTGGCGAAAATATCCGTGGCCCTTTTCTCCTCTTCCCGGAGTTTGCGCACCACTCCCTGGGTATAGATAAGAAAAGCGAACACGAATACCACCGCGGCGACAAACAGAAACCCTTTCAAAATAGGAAAAGTCTCGTAATATCTTCTGCCCCTCCGCATCTATTCCATCCTCTCTATTCGATTCATGATTCGTCCCTAAGAAGTCTCCACCATTAATTTTCAACGCGGAGGACACAGAGAGAAACAAATTTCAAAATAATCAAGCAATTATATGCTTGGTTTTCTCCGCGCCTCCGTGGTAGATTTTAGACTTTTTCCGAAAGGATCATTGATATATCGCTGCAAAACTTTTGGAACAAGCACTTCACCTGTTGCGGTCTGGCAATTCTCTATTATGGCAGCCATAAGGCGAGGAAGAGCAGGGCCGGAGGCACCCAGGGTGTGGACAAATTCTGGATTTTTTTCCCGATGACGAAACCTGATATTGCCCCGGTGTGCCTGAAAGTCGGTGTAATTTCGACAGGAACAGACCCGCAGGTAGCTGCCTGAAGCCGCCATCCACACTTCAACACCGTATGCCTTGGCAGAGGCAAAGCTCAACTGTCCCATACAGTCCAGCACTACTCGGTAGGGAAGTCCCAAAAGCTGAAGTGCCTCTTCTACATTGGCCACGACTTGGTCTAACTCGGCGGCAGAATTTTCAGGGGCAACGAACTTAACCAGTTCAATCTTGCGGAACTGATGTAATCTCACCTCCTGGCGGTTTTCTCTGCCCCAGGAACTTTCTGGACGGCGGAAACAGGGAGAGCAAGCCACATAAGAAAGAGGGAAAGATCGAGCGTCAAGAATTTGATCTCGGTGCAGATTAGTCAGGGGCACCTCAGCAGACGGGATCAAAAACAGCCCATCGTCTTTACACCAGTACACCCCTTGCTGCCAGCGGGGGAAATGTCCGGTACAGGTCAAACTCTCTTGATCGGCCAACAAAGGGGGAGAGAACTCCACATAGTCATGCTGGCTGGTATAGAGGTCCAGCATAAAATCTACCAGTGTCCTTTCCAGTTTGCTTCCAGCCCCTTTAAACAGAGCAAATCCTCTGCCAGCCACCTTGACCCCACCTCTGAAGTCCCAGATGCCCAACCGCTCTGCTAACTCCCAGTAAGCCAAAGGGGTAAAGTCGAACTGGGGTTTAGTACCCCACTCTCTTACCTGAAGATTGTCCTTTTTATCCCTGCCCTGAGGCACAGAGGGGTCAGGGATGTTGGGAAAACGAAGCAATAGTTCAGTGAGCTGGGTTTGCAGTCTCCTGAGCTCTTCTTTTGCCTCTTTTATCTCTCGGGCGGTCTGTTTCAGCGAGGGAGATGTTCGTCTTTCTTCACCGGAAAGGGAACCCTGTTGGGAAAGCAATCTCTGCTGATGTCTTAGCTGGTCCAGGGTTGAGGAGAGCTTTCTTTCTCGGCTGTCCAGTTTCAGGAACCGCTCTATTTCAATTAGTTGACCCCTCTGGCGTGCTGCCTTTTCAACCACTCGGGGATTTTCTCTGATAAATTTCCGGCTCAGCAAGTTGGGTTCACCCCTTGGACTGAAGTTTTACACCCAGATTCAGAAAACACCGAAACAAGTGTCATACTAACCAATGGTGCCATTTCGCAACAACCCTTGTGAAACTAAAGAATCGTGGGCACACATTCGTAGGGGCAAACCTATGTGTCTGCCCAAATTGGGGCGCACACGCAGGTGCGCCCCTACCAGAAACCCCCAAGAATGCTGATGTAGCAAGATTATTGTTTGCGAGCAAACGGTACTCATCGGTTTGTAACGGAATACCAATTGTATCAAAGTCTCAAAATCATTTTAAAAACAATATTCAGTGCCCATTCGGTGTTTTTCAGTGTTCAATTAGCCAGGACGCAGATTTTCGCAGATAACCGCAGAAAATAATGTTTATAATCTTAACAATCTGCGTTTATCTGCGTCCAATAAATGGAAATTTATATGCTATTCAATTATCCGGATTTCTGTAAAAAAACTCTGGCTTCAGTTTTCGGTAGGTCTTCTCCAGGCTCTCGGATATCACTTTGGTATCGTCGAGGACGGGCATAAAATTGGTGTCGCCGTTCCAACGGGGAACGATGTGCAGGTGGAGGTGGGCATCGATCCCAGCTCCAGCGGCACGTCCCAGGTTCATCCCCAGATTGAAACCATCGGGATTCATAGTAACCTGAAGTGCCCTGAGTGCCTCTTGGACCAGCTCCCAGAATTCAAGCCTCTCTCTCTCGGAAATTTCCGCCAGTTGAGCAGTATGCCGATAAGGAGCGATCAGCAGATGCCCGGTGTTGTAAGGAAAGCGGTTGAGCATCGCAAAGCAGCTTTCCCCTCGCCACAGAATCAGGTTCTTCTCGTCCTGGTCTTGCCGGGGTTTCTGACAGAAGATGCAGTCGTCATCTTGGCCCAGCCCTGCAATATATTCCATTCTCCAAGGCGCCCAAAGTTGCTTCATCTTTCCCCCTTCTGAGAGTCATTGGTCATTAGCTATTGGCTAACCCTATCTCTCATCACTGAGTACTGTTGAATAATACCCACATAGGCCCTCAAGGGCGTCCGCGTCTGTGTATAAGTTCGATATTTTATCTGCCCGCTTGTCAGATATTCGCTATCCAATAGGACGAGGACGCGCCTGAGCATCAAAAGTGACTTTTTCAACAGAATCTCACCCGTTACCAATTAACCAGTTAACATTTATTTGACTACAGCTATTTTGCCTGCTGCCTCAAACTGGCCAGATCGAACCCGACAGAAATAAACCCCGCTGGCCACGGGTTTGCCTTGTTGATTCTTCCCATCCCAGAAGATAAACTTCTTGTCGCCATCGGACATAAAACCGGTGAGTGAGCGGACCAAAAGACCAGTGGCGGTGAAAATCTGCAGGGCAGCCTCTCTTTCTGCTGGCAACGGGGCATAGATTTTGGTGCCGGTGCCCCGGCAGGGATTGGGACAACCGTAGACCCTGCTGATCAACGTCGGGGGTGTAATCAAATTCGGGTCAAACTGAGCTGCGGCAGCGGCGTTCACCAGACCCCAGCCGTAGCGGTTGTCTGGACCAGGAGAACCTAAGTCAGTAGCCGTCTGTCGAAGGGCTTCTGCCACTTCCTTTGGGGTCCAATTAGGGTGAATCTGCAGAAGCAGGGCACACACCCCGGC
>DAOWIT010000075.1 GCA_030640765.1 Candidatus Latescibacterota bacterium
CCTGTTCAACTGTCCTGTGTTGGAATTGTATCAGCAACTGACAAGCCGGAGAATGTGCCGCAAATATGGTGACCGTAAGATAGTGGTGTATGAAGGGACGATCAACAAGAAGAGAGGAATAGATAAATTCTTGTTTGCGCTCCCAGAAGTGAAAAAGAAGTTCCCTGACATAATATTCTTAGTTATCGGTGACATCTTCTACGACACAAGCCTGAAAAGATGGATTAAGAGATATGTGTCAAGCGAAGGATTGGACAGCAACTTCAAGATAACCGGCTGGATTCCCTATGCAGAAGTTCCTGAGTTCCTATCGATTGCAGATGTAGGCGTGATTCTGTTTCAGCCGGTATCTTATAACAACTTCATAGGGCTTCCCAATAAACTGTTTGAGTATATGGCTTGCGGCAAACCGACAGTTGCCTGCGATTTTCCGGAGATTCGGGCAGTCGTGGAAGGATCGCAATGTGGTCTATTAGTAGATTCCACAAACCCCAAGGCAATTGCAGAGGCAATAATCTATCTCTTGGAGCATCCTCAAGTAGCTAAAGCAATGGGAGAAAACGGCAGAAAAGCAGCTGAGAAGACATACAACTGGGAGGAGATGGAGACCAGGCTGCTGAAAGATTATGAACAACTGGACTCAGGAATCCCATCAGATAAAGAGTAGGGAAGCTACCAAAGCTCCCAATTGTTTTGGAAGTTAACTTTGAACTGTATGGTCGGTATTAATATAAAAGCGGATCCCACTGGAGAGGCGAAATATATTCTCGAATATTTTTTCTCCATAATAGGTATCTCCTATGAATTTGTTGATAATCAGTGTCATAGCGAGAAATACGAATTTTTCATTAACTACGGGGTGTTTGAGTCCAAAGAAGACTTTGCAGAATGTCTCAGAAGTGACGGCTGGCTCATAAATATTCCAAGTTACACCCATATTGGAGGCTTAGAAGGAAGCGCTAACAAAAATATTCCATAGCGCTCTCCCTTTGTGTTATATAAAGATGAAAGGCTCCCTTTCTACTTTCCCTATGTAAAACTTCTTCCCGCAGAAGGAAGAGCCCTCCTTCACTACGGAGATGGCTCTGCTGCCATAGTGGAGAAGGGGAACACAATCCAGTTTGGTTTCGACATAGTTGCCTCGGCCTGGTATTTGATCAATTGCAGAGAAGAAAGGCTTGTCGAACGCAGAGACAAAATGGGAAGATTCCAGGCCCGGTTCAGCCCCAGATGGGGAAAAGGGTTGCTTCATCAAGCTACGATTGACAGTTATGCTGATGTGTTGAAAGAGATAATTACCGGGGGTTGCGCAAAGCGGGTCATCCCTTTAGTCTACAAATGGTACTGGCCCTATGGGAGGAAATTCGCCGTATTCCTGAGCCACGATGTGGATAAGGTATATAAAAGGGAGTTCTACACGGTGGTAGCAAAGACATTTTGGATGGCGAAGAGGCTTTTCAGTGGATCAGTCCGGGCAGCAGCTCTTGATGCCTTTCGGTTAGCAAAAGGGGTCTTGAGCAAGCAAAATAACTATTGGAACTTCGAGAAATGGATGAATCTGGAGAAACGCTACCAGGCTAAGTCCAGTTTTTTCTTTTTAAGAGGCAAAAAAATCGGACGATACGGGCGCCGATACGACTGGAGGAAACTGGCTTCCGTGATGAAAACCCTGGCGCGAAACGGCTGGGAAGTGGGATTACACGGAAGTTACTACTCCTACAACCATGAGGGCAGATTAAGGAAAGAACGAGAAGAGCTGGAGGCTATATTGGGGACCAGAGTTCAGGGGCACCGACAGCACTATCTCCGATTTGATCCTGAAGTTTCGTATCGCTGCTATCAGGATGCAGGGCTGGAATATGACACTACGCTGGGGTACAGCGATGGGGTTGGTTACCGTGCTGGCACCGGCTTTCCCTTCCACCCATTTGACAGGCAAAATAAGACATCTCTTGAGCTTTTGGAAATTCCACTGGTGGTGATGGACGGTGCCCTTGACCGCAGTGATGTTCCCTGGGAAAATGGGGGAGCTGCCAGTTATGTGATTAAGATGATCGAACAAACAGCCGCCAACCATTCTCTTATCTCTTTGCTGTGGCATCAAAGTAGTCTGGATAGAGACGATTTCCCCGGATGGGGTGAGACATACGAGCGTATTTTAAAAGATGTTAAAAATCAGAACGGTTGGGCAACCAGCGGAGAGGAGATACTCAAATGGTGGCAGGCACGAGAACGGTGCCAATATGATCTCAACTTTTCCCAGCAACTCGATACCATCGGCATTACCTTAAACACCTCATATCCTGAGGGATTGTGTTTCAAAATATTACTCCCTGACGGCCAGGAGCATCTTCTTCAATGCCGTGAGGGAAAGCAAAGGGTGGGAAATACAACGGTGGTCATCTCGAGGCGCGAATAGAATGAAAATTTTCAATTTCGTAGGTGCCAGGCCAAACTTTGTGAAAGTCTTGCCCATTTTGCAGGCAATCGCCGCCTATAACTCCGAAGCGGGAAAGTCAACTGATAAGATAACCGAGGTTTTAGTTCACACTGGACAGCACTACGATTACCTGATGTCCAAGGTCTTTTTTGGCCAACTGGGACTCAAACCGCCTGACTACAACTTGGAAGTGGGCTCAGGTCCCCAGGGCTGGCAGACAGCGGAGATTTTAGCCAGAGCAGAAAAGGTGCTTTTAGAGGAAAAACCGGATATAGCCATAACTTATGGAGATACAAACTCTACCTTAGCCGGGGCCCTAGCGGCCGCCAAGTTACTTATTCCAGTGGCTCATATCGAGGCAGGTCTGAGGAGTTACAACCGCAAGATGCCCGAGGAGATAAACAGAATACTCACCGATCGGCTCTCTACCTACCTCTTCTGTCCCACCTCCAGGGCAGTGAAGAATTTAGCCCGAGAAGGGATGACCACTGGAGTTCACTTAGTTGGCGATGTGATGTACGACGCCCTTCTCCGTAACATAAAGATTGCCGAGACAAGATCCCAGATTTTGGTTGAACTTGGCCTAAAGCCCAAAGGCTATCTGTTAACCACTATCCATCGGGCTGAGAACACCGATAATCCGGAGAATCTGGAGAGTATTCTGGCCGCCTTCTCTCAGTTAGAACAACCGCTCGTCCTCCCGCTTCACCCTCGCACCAGGAAAAGGATTACCCAGTTAGACCTGATGGGGCTTCTGGAGAACGATAGTAACCTGAAGGTAATTGACCCGGTGAGCTACTTAGATATGTTGGTGCTGGAGAAAAATGCCGAGAAAATTCTCACTGACTCAGGCGGCATACAGAAAGAGGCCTATTGGTTGAAGGTACCTTGCATTACTCTCCGCCGAGAGACCGAATGGCCCGAGACAGTGGAGACCGGCTGGAACAAGCTGGTGGGGGCAGATACAGAGGCCATATTGTGCTTTGCTGATGAGCAATTTTTTGAAGAAAATCAACAGATTGACCTTTATGGTGATGGAAACGCCAGCGAGAGGATATTGGAAATCCTGTTGGGTGAGAATCGATGAAAGATGAACGTCACAAACTTGAACAGCTTCTGGTGCCTCCCCCACTGAGATTTTCAAGGTTTCGGGACGCCCGCAATTATGCAGAACAGAAGTTCTTTCTCTGGTGTCTCTCCAATCGAGCCCGCCGACACACTACGGTAAAAAGAGCGGCTCAAATGCTCGAAATGCTGTCACTCAGAAATACCAGCTATGTTCTGGATGAAGGGGCAGCCTGGGGTTACGCCGCCTTACAGCTCGCCAGAAAAGGTCATAAGGTTGTTGCATTTGACAAAATAAGCGATCATCTTGAAATAGCACGACAACTGGCAGACTACAACGGCCTGAGGATTCAATGTATTTGCGGGGATGCAAGACAAAAACCTTTTCGCGATGCCCAGTTTGATGCAGTCGTTCAAATGGAGTGCATTGAGCATGTAGGAAAAGATTGGGCGAGGGCAATAGAAGAAATTTCTCGGGTCCTAAAACCTGGTGGTCGGGTGGTCATTTCTACCCCCAATCCTCGAGGCCTGGCACAGCGGGTCAAGAAAATCGCGGCAAAATTGCCAGTCCTGAGCAGAAAATGGGGTGGTGAGGATTTTATCGAAGCCAGTGATATTATCAACGCTGGTCAAAGATATGGATTGATCCCTTTGGCAAGAAGAACGGTTATCTTCACTGTTCCCTTTTTGCTCAATAGGTTGTTTCCCTTAAACCAGCTGTTTGAGATGGTTGCAGAAGAGTCAATCCGTTTACGGAAGTTTGCCACAACTTCAATTTTCTTGTTTCGTAAACTGCGTAGCAGTGCTTCTCCCCACCGGGCGAATGGAGAAGTCACATAGATTTTGATGAGTATGTTTCAGCCCTTCCAAATCAAAGGAGTCAGGGATTGAGAATACTGTTTATCTGCCAGTACTTCCCGCCTGAGATGGGTGCTCCAGCAGCCAGGATACATGAGTTGTCCAGGACTTGGGTGCAAAGAGGGCACCGGGTTACCGTTATTACGGGTGCTCCCAATCACCCTAGCGGCGTTCTATATGAGGGATATAAGAACAGGCTCTTTCATAGAGAAAAGGTGGATGGAATAGATGTACTAAGAGTTTACGTTTTTCTCACACCTAACAAAGGGGTCTTTAAGAGAATACTAAACTATCTGTCATTTATGGTCACTTCCTTTGCAGCGGCTGTTTGCAGGACTGGGAAGTACAATGTAGTCGTGGCTACTTCACCTCAAATCTTTGCCGCTATTAGTGGTTATGCCATTAGCAAGGTGAAAGGAAGCCCCTTTGTCTTTGAGGTCCGTGACCTATGGCCAAAGGCAATTGAGGCTCTTGGAGTCTTAAAAAACAAGTGGTTAATTAGATTTTTTGAAACTATTGAGATGTTCTTATACAGGTATTCAAAACATATTGTTGGGGTAGTGAACGGAATAAAGACTGATCTTGTAACAAGGGGGATCGAGGGGAAAAAGATAAGTGTGATACCAAATGGTGTGGATTTAGAGCTATTTTACCCTCGTGACAGAGGAGATGTTGTTCGTTCCCAACATAATCTACAGGAGAAATTCATCGTCTCATACATTGGTAACCATGGATTAGTACACGCTCTGGACAAGGTTCTTTTGGGAGCTAAGCGTTTGGAGAATGGAAACGTAGCCTTTCTTTTTGTGGGAGAGGGATCACAAAAAGAGGAACTGATCAGGATAAAAAAGGAAAAACGAATAAACAATGTCTTTTTCATCTCCCGACAGCTCAGACAAAGGATACCCCTTTTCATAGCCGATTCTGATGCCTGTGTAGTATCGCAGAAAAAAGACGACTTTTTCTCCTATACCCTGTCCGCCAAGCTGTTTGAGATTATGGCCTGTGCCTGCCCGATAATCTTAAGTGCTAACGGAGACTCCCGGGAGTTAGTGGAGAGGGCAGGCTGCGGTATCTGGGTAGAGCCTGAGAATCCTGCTGCCCTTGCCGATGGAGTGCTCAGACTTTACCGAGATCCCCAGCTCTGTCAAGAGCTCGGAGAAAAGGGCAGGAGGTTTGTAAAGAAATATTTTGACCGGGAGAAGTTCGCCATTCAGTATGAGGAGATATTACAACAGGTAGTCAAAGGAAGTTGAAGGATGAGAAATCTCAGATATAGGATTGTCGAGAGAGTGTTGCCCTTGGTCTCAGATGTGGCGATGGTCAACATCTCATTCCTGTTCGCCTACTGGTTGGCTTTCCAAAGCGGCATCGGGGGAGACAGAAAATTCATCGCACTGACGGAGTATTCTCTGCCGGTTGTCCTTATCACCTGCTACTGCCTGATTCTGTTTCTGTTCGCTGGGCTCTACGAGACTTGGCATGCCAAGTCTCGTAGAGCCCAGCGAACAGAAACAGAATCA
>DAOWIT010000039.1 GCA_030640765.1 Candidatus Latescibacterota bacterium
GAACTGCGGGTAGAGGTAGAGAAACACCTCCGCTGTTGCCGTGCTTTACCTTTTCCTTTACCTGCCTTTCTCCGTGTCTCCGTGGTGAGTTTTTTAGGGGTTCACAAAAGTTCCCGTTCGGCTTCGTCAATAGCTTCCTCAAGTATCTCCAACCCTTTAGTAGCCACTTCCTCCGGCATAATAAAGGGCGGCGACATCCTCAAAATGTGCCCCGCCGGAATCCAGGCCAGTCCCTTTCGAAATGCCTTTTGATAGACCAGCTTTCCTGCTTCCTCGAAAGGCTCTTTGCTGTCCCGATTCTTTACCAGTTCCACTCCAAAAAGACACCCTTTGCCTCGTACATCGCCAATTATAGGATGGTTTTCCTTCATTTCTTCCAGCTTCCGCAGGATAAATTCCCCCAGCTCAGCCGATTTTTCCAGCAGACCTTCTTCCTCCATCACTTCAATTGTAGCCAGAGCGGCGGCGCAGGCCACCGGATTGCCTCCATAACTTGACGAGGCACTGATCTTCTCCAGGACATCCTTCCTCTTCTCCCTGATTGCCACGGCCGTCACCGGGTATCCGTTGCCCAGTCCTTTTCCGATGATGATGATATCCGGCACCACGTCGTAGTGCTCGCAGGCAAACCACTTGCCCGTTCTCCCCATACCGGTCAGAATCTCGTCGAGCATCAGCAAGATGCCTCTCCGGTCGCATATTTCCTTCACCTTAGGGATAAATTCAGGCGGCGGGAAAACAGAGCCGGCCCAGCCCTGAATTGGTTCCATCATAACAGCGGCTACCCGGCCGGTGGATTCCTGTTCAATGACCTTCTCCAGAAAGTCGGCGCAATAGATTCCGCAATCCGGATAGTTCATCTTGAAAGGGCAGCGATAGCAGTCGGGACGGGGAGCTAAGAAAAAGCCCGAAGCCCGCATCCCTTTGTCTTCACTCATAACCGCCAGGCTGACTGCGCCTAAGGTCTTGCCGTGGAAATCCCGCCAAAAGGAAAGAAACTCTAAATTTCCCGTAGCGGCCCTGGCTGCCCGTAAACCTGCTTCCACTGCGGCGGTCCCATCGGAATAGAACTGAATCCCGCTTAGATCTCCGGGCAGGATCTCCACGAATTTTTCCAGAAGTTTCACCTTGATCTCGGTGGTGAAGTCGTGGCAATTGGCTACCGTAGCCACCTGTTTCTGAATGGCCTCGGTGATTTTGGGATGGCAGTGACCGCACCCCGTCACGTAGATTCCGGAGGAGAAGTCAATGTAGATGTTGCCATCCACATCGGTGAGGGTATAGCCTTTGCCCGATGCGAAGGCCACCGGAAACAGGCGTACCTGCGAAGAATAGCCTTTCATATACTGATTTGCCCGATGGTGCAACTGCTGCGACTTTGGTCCTGGTGGCGTCACCACGATATGTGGCAATGAGTCCACCTTAAGATGAGTCCGGTTTTGATTGTGCATACTTTATCCTCCCGCGTGAGAGCGAATTCCCCCGCTTTCTGTAAGAAACCAGCTGAGACTGGCTATTGGCCCAGTCTACCGGGTTTTCTATTCGTAGCAGGACGATTCATCGTTATGCTATAACAACGATCAAACCACAATTACCTTCAATCCCCTCTCTCTCAGCTCTCTTTTCTCTTTTTCTCCAATTCCCTGGCTGGTTACCAGTATGTCCACATCTTTGAAGGAGGCAAAGCGGGTGAAGGCCGCTTGATCGATCTTGGTGTGATCTGCTACCACGATTACCTCTTTCGCCGACCGGATCACCATCTCGATAGGCCGAGTGGTGCGAACATCAGCTGTGGTGAAACCAGCTTCAAGAGAGATCCCCTCTGTGCCGATAAAAGCTTTATCCACATGAAGTCCCGCAATAGCCTTCTCCGTGATTGGACCATACAGGTCGTTCCAGCCACGTCGGACAATTCCACCTAAAAGGATCAGCTCGATCCCCTCGGCCGACTCCAGAACATACACTACGCATAAAGAATTGGTGACGACTTTAATATTGCGGCGCATCTTCAGGTTATAGGCAATTTGAAGCGTAGTGGTGCCGTTGTCCAAAAAAATTGCCTCCCCATCCTTTACCAATCCGGCTGCATACTGGCCAATGTGCTGCTTTTCCGACATATTCCGCTGGAGTTTCTTCTGGAACGAGAACTCGAAGGCCACTTTATCGGTACTCACAGCTCCGCCATAGGTTTTGACTACACGGCCTTCTTGTTCCAATTGTTGGAGATCACGACGAATCGTCACCTGGGAGACTCTCAACAGAGAGGTAAGTTCCGCCACGGTCACCTTCTCATTCTTTCGAACCTGCTCTAAGATGAGTGATTTTCTGTCATTAAATGCTACTCCCATAGGATTCCCTCAGGCTTAGACTGTTGTGTGCATGGATTGTTTCATTGCTTTCGATTATGAATGCAACAATCATAATAATGAACTTTCTTCAGAGAAGCAAGAACTTTTTTTTGTTGGGTTGGCTGAGAACTTTTCTGTTAGGGTAAAAGAAGGATGGTTTTGCTTTTCAGCTCTCTACCTCGAAGCCGGAAAGGGTTGGGCAGTAGATAAAAATGGCTTGACTTTTAGCAGCTCCATAATTATACTTTATCTTATTGGTTAAACTCAGTAGTGAAGGGAGACTCAATGCCATCCCCAGGGCGTCTTTTTCTGATAGATGGGTCGGCTTTGGCCTATCGTTCTTATTTCGCTTTTGTCAGAAATCCTCTTATTAACTCCAAAGGTGAGAATACCTCCGCTCCCTTTGCCTTTACTAATACCCTGCTTAAGATTCTGAGAGAGGAAAGACCCGAGTACATAGTGGTGGCATTTGACACCAGCAAGCCCACCTTTAGGCATGTGAAGTTTCCTGCCTATAAGGCGACCCGCCAAAAGATGCCCTCGGATATGAAAGAACAACTTCCCCGTATCTACCAGATCATCGAGGCGATGCGACTGCCGGTGATAGAGCAGGAGGGGGTCGAAGCCGATGATGTCATCGGTACCCTTGCCTGCAAGGCAGCACAAGAGGGAATAGAGACAATCTTGGTTACCGGGGACAAGGACTTCACCCAGCTTGTCTCACCGTTGATCAAAATGCTCAATCCGAAGAGAAAGGGTGATGAGTTCGAGCTAATCGATCAGGAGGCAGTGCGGGCAAAATTTGGGGTGAGACCGGAAGAGATGGTGGATTTCCTGGCTCTAATGGGCGACAGCTCGGATAACATTCCGGGTGTGCCTAAGGTGGGACAGAAGACTGCAGCCGCAATGATTCGACAATTCGGGAGCTTGGAGGCTGTCTTAGAAAATGCTGATAAGGTGACAAAACCGGCGCTTAAGAGAAACCTGATTGATTTCGCCCAGCAAGCCCGGCTGTCAAAAGAATTAGTAATAATCGACATTAACGTCCCTGTTGACCTTGACCTGGAAAGATTCAAGTTCAAAGGCTTTGACAACGAAAAACTGATTGAGATTTTCAAGGAACTGGAGTTTAACCGGCTGTCAAAAGAGCTTTCCCCTGTCTCCGCACGGGAAGAGGTGAGTTATTCTGTAGTGCACACAGGGGAGGAACTGGAAAAGCTTGTCCAGGAGATAAAATCCGAGGGGAAGTTTGTTATAAACTTGGAAACTACTGGTCCAAATCCTATGCAGGCATCTGTGGTGGGCATCTCTTTGGCATTTATCCCCCAGCAAGCCTTTTATATCCCCGTGGCCCATACCTCAACAGAGAATCTTCCCTTAGAGCTGGCTTTTTCCCGGTTGAGACCTCTCCTGGAGGATGAGAAGATTGAAAAATATGGGCAGGACATTAAATACAATACCGCTGTGCTTATCCGCCACGGGATAACCCCGCGGGGTATTCTATTCGACACAATGGTTGCTGCTTATCTGCTTGATCCTTCCACACATCAACACAGTCTTGATCACCTTAGCCTCAAATACCTGGATCGCAAGATAGACTCCCTGACCGACCTGATAGGGAAGGGCCAGAAACAGAAAAGCCTTGCCGAACTGCCCCTTGAGAAAGCTACCCAGTACTGTTGTGAACACGTCGATGTCACCTTAAGGCTTAAGGAGATATTTGAACCGAGGTTGGTTCAGTTGGGATTGATGGAGTTGTTCCAGCAGGTCGAAGTCCCTTTAGTGGAGGTGCTCCGACAGATGGAGCTTAACGGAGTTCCCGTGGA
>DAOWIT010000133.1 GCA_030640765.1 Candidatus Latescibacterota bacterium
CGTCTCTACGATATCGTTTTCGCCATTTAACAACCCCTTTTCTCGCTAGAGGTTATTCCCCGCCACCTTTCACTTTTTCCCGGAAAGAAGCTTTAGAAGTCATCACGGATAGGAGATTTTTACCCCACTATGAGCGCTTACCGTGCTTGCTCGGGAGAGAAACTGCCTCTGCTGCTGGACTGCTCTGGCCCTTTCGCTCAATCAGCCACTGCTGAAGCGCAGAGAGTATATTAAACATCGTCCAATACAGAACCAGCCCAGAGGCGAACTTGAGGAACATGAAGGTAAGAAAGGCAGGCATAAGGTACACCATTGCTTTCTGTTTGGGATCCTTCATTGTCATCTTCTGTTGGATGAACATAGTTGCTCCCATCAGCAGGGGAAGAACATAATAAGGATCAGGCTGAGAAAGGTCCTGTAGCCAAAAGACAAACCCTGCCTGCCTCAACTCAATGGTAGTGCGAAGAAGATTGAACAGGGCAAAAAATATCGGCATTTGCAGCAACATAGGTAGGCATCCCCCTGCCGGGTTAACGTGCTGCTCTTTATAAAGCTTCATTGTCTCCGCACTGACTTTTTGCCGGTCATTTTTGTACTTTGCCTGCAAGGCAGCTATTTGGGGCTGAAGCTGCTGCATCCGAGCAGTAGCTATATAGCTCTTTTTGGTTAATGGATAAACAACAAGCTTTATTAATATCGAGAAGATGATAAGCACAACCCCATAATTGGGAATAACCCGGTGCAGGTAGAGAAATATCCAGAAGAAAAGCTTGGCAAACGAGCGGATGATCGGCCAGCCCCAATCCATTATCTTCTCCATTCCGATACCGTACTGTTTCAACCGGGGATATTCTATAGGACCCAAGTACAGGCTATTCTCTACCTGGCCTCCGACCAAGCTACTTTGGAAGAAGAACTCATAGCTTCTGCTTGACTCTCCCTCTTCTCCCCAGATAGTCACTTCCCCCTCTCGCCCGTCGGCAGGGATGAGAGCGACCAGAAAGTACTTGCTTCTGACTCCCATCCAACCCAGTCTGCCGCTGAGAAGGGTTTTATTTAACTGTCTTTTTGTCTCAACCTTATGGCTGTCAAAGTTCTCCAGCTCTTGCCCCATATAGGTACACACTTTCGTGTAGCGAAGGTCTTCCTTTTGATTAGGCTCGTTGCTTGCGATCCCTCCCTTCCAGCCCACTTTGACCTTTGTTTTAGGGTTAAATCCGACCAGTCTGATGGTTGTTCCCAGTAGGTATTTGCCTCTCTCTACTGCAAATTGTTTCTCAATCCTCTTCTCGCTGCCGAGGTGGGATACAAATGTGATCTGTCCTTCCTGGTACAATCCTTCTTTATCCGGCAAAAACTGCAATTCGGATGTGTCTACCATTCCGTTGCCCTCATCGAAAGAGAGGGTAAATCCCTCTGCGTCTGGGGGTATTAGACTCACCTCTTCGATCCTTTCCACCTTAGAATCCACGGCGCGGTAGAAGTTCTTCAGCCTCAAGTCTACTATAACTGCTCCCTTGGTGCTGATCTCTCCGTGCAAGAGATCGTTTTCAAAAGGGATGTTGCGCGGGCCAAACTCCTGAGTCTCCAGGGGAGCAAATGCTTCTATCTTTGGGGTAACAGTTGGACTATGCTGGGCTACTGAGGAGGGAGGCTCGTCTTGGCGACGGGCAGCTGCTATCTTCTGGCTTTCCAAAGCCTTTCTCTGTTCCTCAGTGAGAAAAAACCGCTGAGATATCCGGGGCCACGAAATAATGATTACTCCAATGAGCACAAAAGCCAACAGGGTTCTTTTATCCATTAATGTCTCCTCCCAGTTTGGTCACAGGATCATACCCCCCAGGACAGAAGGGATGGCATCGGAGTATCCGCTTCATAGACAACATTCCCCCCTTTAGCAACCCAAATCTATCCAAGGCCTGGAGGGAATAAGTAGAGCAAGTTGGGTAAAAGCGGCAATTAACTCCTAAAAGTGGAGAGACAAGGAATTGGTACCCTTTAATTATTATGATAAGTATCTTCTTCATCTCAAACGGCCAACTCTTTCCGTCCCTTTCTCCTTCTGCGGTTAATTATCTCTCTCCCCTGTGGGGAACTCATTCTCTTGCGAAAACCATGTTTGTTGTGTCTCTTACGATTACTGGGCTGAAATGTCCTCTTCATCTCTCTCCTTTCTTGTATGTATTCAATAAGGCTGTTGAACTGTGCTTTAACAAGCTACCTTCCGGGAATTTCATGGCATTTAATATAGACCCCGGGGGTGATTTTGTCAAGTCTTTTGCTGAATTCGTCTCTAAAGAAGCTTATAGCAAACATTATTAAAGTCTTATTGCACAAGCAGAACGGAAGGGGAGGAAAAAACTGCTTGACTTTCAGGAGAAGACCTATTAAATTTAATTTAGGTCATAATAAAACTAAGCCATTGATATTTAGTTGTTTTGTAGAAAGGATTGCGGATGCTGGGCCGAGAAGAGGTTGAGGAGTTCTGGGCAAGATGTCTTTTGCGAGCAGAGGCTAAGATTCCCCGGCAAAGCTTTGAGACCTGGCTCCGCCCCACTCGTCTGCTTCGGCTGGACAATAAGATTGCGGTAATTGAAGTGCCCAGCTCTTTTTTTGCTGAATGGTTAGAGCAGCACTATCTTCTTTTAATCCAGTCTGTTATCTCTGAACAACGTGATATTTCTCCTCAGATCTCCTTCTCTGTGGCAAGCACGGCCGAGAAAATAGAGCTCCCCCCCACCGTTTTGCCTGAACCTCAAACCAGGGATCAAAGGAACTTGTCCCCTGACTCCACTCCTTCTCTGTTTAATCCCCGCTATACTTTTGATACTTTTGTAGTAGGCAAAAGCAACCAATTTGCCCATGCAGCTTCTCTCGCTGTCGCTGAGTCGCCAGGAACCACCCGATTTAATCCCCTGCTTATTTATTCAGGAGTGGGTATGGGGAAGACACACATTCTCCAGGCTATAGCCCAGTATTGCCTTAGCCGAAGCAAGGCAAAAAAGGTGAATTATGTCTCATCGGAAAAGTTTACCAACGATTTCATTACTTCGATTCAAGATAATGATACTACAGAGTTTAATAGGATGTACCGGTCTTCTGATGTACTATTAGTGGATGACGTTCACTTTTTTATCGGAAAGGAGAGCACTCAAGAGGCTTTCTTCCATACATTCAACACTATTCACCAAAATGGAAAGCAGATCGTTCTCACCTCTGATAGGCCCCCGCGTGAATTAAAAGGCCTGGAGGAACGGCTTATTTCCCGCTTTCAATGGGGACTGGTAACCGATATACAGCCACCAGACTACGAAACCAGAGTCGCTATTCTGCGCAAGAAAGCAGAAAAGGAAGAGATTCATCTGCCTGATGAGGTTATCTTCTTTATCGCTAAAAATATCACCTCTAACATCCGGGAACTGGAAGGAGCCCTAATAAGATTGCTTGCCTACTCATCTGTAACTGGCGAGGATATCTCATTGGACTTAATCCCCAGAGTACTTAAGGATATTATTAGATCCTCCTCTAAAAACATAACGATCGAATCTATACAGGCTGCGGTTTCTACTTTTTACAATATTCCTATTGACTTAATTATAAGCAAAACAAGGAGAAAAGAGGTAGTGACCGCTCGTCAAGTGGCTATGTATTTTGCTAAAACATTAACCAGTAGTTCTCTGAAAACAATAGGACTACATTTTGGGGATAGAGACCATAGCACCGTAATTCACTCTTATCAACTTGTTGAGCGCCGGAAAAAAACGGACAAGATATTCAATAATGAAATTAATAATATTATCTCAAAGATTAAAGGTTTTTGAGTCTTTGTAAAATAGTGACTTAATATCTATCTCGGTGGATAATACCGGTCTTAGAGAATCCTCTCTGAGAGATGAGATCTTATCCTCCTCGACTGGTTAGCGTATAAACGGAATATTGAATTAGTCAGGACGCAGATTTTCGCCGATAACCGCAGAAAATAATATTTGTAATCCCGACAATCTGCGTTTATCTGCGTCCAAAATGGAAATTCCTATGTAATCGAGGTACAAAACATCAGAGTATATAGACATTAGAAAGAGGTCTGTTTATTAACAGAAACTGTGGAAAAAGGGGGATATCTATCCTCACTTTTTTCCACTGGGCTGCTTTTACAGAAGTCTGTTTAAAAGATCGAGTGGATATTAAGATTTCTTACACAATCTCGTTCACATCTTA
>DAOWIT010000128.1 GCA_030640765.1 Candidatus Latescibacterota bacterium
AAAATAATTCCTACCATAATGATAATCATAAAGATAGCCTTACCAAAATCTTGTCCTTTAAGACTCCCCAGCAGACGTGGTTCACGGGAGAGGTAGGCACTGCCAGCGAAGAGCTCCTCACCGATCAGGGTGTAATCACAGGCAGTGATAAAGAACGGCAACTGAGCAGGCATTGCTGTCCCGGCGATCTGTATCGCACCCACTGAGTGGCCTGTCTCTGCCAGGATCAAGGACTCGGCGTAGAAGCAGCCCATATAAAAGATAGCGGCGGGTTTCTCCCGCACCATTATGCCGTTAACCCCAGCGGCGTAGCCGAACTGATTGTCAGTGAGATAGCGTATCCGGTCAGGGTCATAGGCATCGGGGCGTCCAGCGTCCAGATAGGCCTCTTTCACCGCCTCCTGGGCGGTGGTCATAACCAAGGACCGGGAGGTAGGCACCAGCAAGGGGGCCTCATACTCGGCTGCCTTTTGGGCCACCTCTCTCAGAATAGTTATTCCGGCTAAGGTTTGCATGTTGTCCATATCCATAATTCCGGGGATGAACAGCACAGGTTTGCCCATCTCAGTGGCCCTGCCTATTGCCTCGTCTACTGCTGCCAATCCGGCTATTGGCCTGATATAAAGCTCGCGCCCCCCCTTGGCCTGGGATATAAACCAGAGGACTAATCCGGAGAAGAGCAACACCGCCACCAACATACTTATTCTATTGGTGTTAAACCACTGCGGTTTAGCCACTGCAGACAGAGTCTCTGCCGAGTCGGAGAAAAACTCAGCATCGGTTGCCCGCACCACATAGTAGTAAGGTACCTTGTCCTCCACATTCTCTCCGTCAGTATAGCTCTCTTCTCCAGGAAGGACTGAGGCTACTTTCTGATAGCCAGAACCGCTGGTAGTAGAGCGGAGAATCTCGTAGCCGAGCACATCATTCTCTCCTTGGCCATCGTCGGCGGACTTCTTCCAGGTGATAGTTATGCCGCCGCCGGCATCATTGGGGTTGTCAAAGACCTTAACTTCGGTAGGCGGAGCGGGTGGGGCGTTCTGCTGGGCGGCTGTGCTTACTCCCGAGAAAAAAAATACTAACAAAAACAGAAAGAAAACCGCTTTCCTTTGATTCATATCCACCTCCCTTAGTTTAGAGTTTCTTTAGTAGGGTATTCATTTACAAGTTCAAATTACAAAAAAGATAAGCACGATTTATTCAATCATCTCCACATTCGCCCGGGGCAAGGTCACCCTTGTTCCCTTTTCCAGCTCCACTTCCACCACCCTGACCTTAGCTTCTGTCTCTATCTTTTGCAGCTCTGGAGGCAAAGAGGCTACTTCACCCAGAGCTCCAAAGTGGGGCTCTCTTATAATCCGCACTTGGGTGCCGATTTCCAACCCTCCGCTCTCTCGTTGTCCCTCGGCCCCCGTTATCTCCGAGTCTAAGGGGACGATCACTTCGGGTCTCATCACCCCAGCCCTGATCTGGGTAGCGCCGTTTATCGATGCCCGCTGGCCGGAGTACTGGACTAACAGCCGAAAGGTCTTCTCTGCCATCTCCATTCGGCCAAATCCCTCAGTTGTAATCAGGGTTATCCCTTTTTCCTCTGAGCCAGTGATAGCAACTCCTATATCGTAGCCCAGAAACTTCCTCAGGTCTCTGTCATCTATTCCTCCCACCACCACCCCCTTTACCCCCATTTCGGCTGCCTTTCGGAGGACCTCGGCAGTCACCAGTGCCCCTGCCACTAACACCTTACCTCGACATGAACTGCCTATTTCCTCCGGCAAGAGGACATCGGAGGGCTTGTCGGCTACTTGAAGGACCTCACCCCTCACCTCCCCTCCTATTCCAAATATACCTTGGATGAACACACCTGTTGTCTCCACGGTGCACCCCTCGGCCTCGAACAGCTCCACTACCCTACCATCTATGTAGGCATCTATTTGAATGGGCCGGGGAGGTTCTCTTAATATAACCTGTCCGGTAACAGAAGAAATATTCTCGATAAAACCAGAGACGGGTGCCTTTACCGTAGAAGAGAAAAGTCCAAAGAAGCTTTTGGTCTGAGCGATTATTTCATCTTTCTCCATTGGCTCTCCCAGCTTCTTCAGCATACATTTTTCCACATCCTCGGGGGGCACGCCCAGAAGGCCAGCAACATTGAGGGTTTGAACATCTCCGGGGATCTGGGTTTTGGCTACTATGGTCTCCCCCGTAACTTTATCGCCTACCTTAGCTAAAACCTCACCCTTCAGAGGAAGTCTCCTCTGCTTTCGAATCACAGTCCTCTCGGTCACTTTCAGACCCGGTGTATATGCATGCGCCAACTCACTGTCCTTTTCAGCAGCATTGATTTAGACAGATTTGAACAGGGGTTATCATACCTGATTCTATCTGTCTACATCAATACCATTCTTGAACTAACAAATTGGGACGCAGATTTTCGCCGATGCTCGCAGAAAACTATTTTCTAGCTTAGTTCTTTATATTTGGAATCTTGACAATCTGCGTTTACCCCGTTTAGAGATTTATCTCTAACGGGGTTTATCTGCGTCCAAAATGGAAATCTATACGGTCAAGTTATGGATGGATTAAATTGAAAGATAATAAGGGAGAGGGAGAAATGCAAGGGAAAAAACAGGGTTATCGTTCCAGGTGCAATTGATAGATTTTCTCTGTGATGCCTGGATGTCCCAGGTAAAGAAAACCCCGTTCTGTTTTTAAGGAAGAAGACAAGGGAGAGTAGGGGTTAAAGGAGCCTTTTAAAAATCTTATAAAGAAAAGAAATGATTGGCAATACTATAGTTTCACGCAATTACTCAATTATTCCCATCTTCCGCCCCACCTTGTGAAAGGTCTCCAGCACGCAGTCCAACTGTTCTGGGGTATGGGTAGCCATGTAGCTGGTTCTGAGCAAATCCCTGCCCGGAGAAACAGAGGGAGTGATGGCGGGATTAGAAAAAATGCCTTGTTCAAAAAGCATCTTCCAGGTTTGGAAAGTCTTCATCCTGTCGCCGATAATGATGGGGATAATA
>DAOWIT010000076.1 GCA_030640765.1 Candidatus Latescibacterota bacterium
CCTGGTGATCAAAGCCGAGGAGGAAAGATTCGGGGAGACACTGGACCAAGGGCTGGAGCTTTTTAGAAAGGTGGTCCAGACGATTCAGGCCTCTGGCCAAAAGGTTATTCCCGGCCAAGAGGCATTCAGACTTTATGACACCTACGGCTTTCCCCTTGACCTCACTGTTGATATGGCAGAGGAGATAGGTTTACGGGTTGATTTAAAAGGTTTCCAAGACGAGATGGAGCTACAGAAACAGAGGGCGAAGCAGGCATCTAAGTTCAGAGAAGAAGAGGAACAATGGACTATCCTCTCCCAAGGGCCTCACTCTCAGTTTGTGGGATATGACTGTGAGAAAGCTACGGTTGTGCTCCGAAAAACAAGAGTGGCCGATGACTACATTGATCTGGTTTTAGATCAAACCCCCTTCTACGCCGAAGCTGGAGGTCAGGTGGGCGACACAGGGAAGCTCTGGGGTGAAGACATAGAGATAGAAATAGTGGACACCTTTAAATCTGACAATGCTATTATCCATCGGGGAAAACTGATTAAGGGGGATATCCGAGAAGTAGAAGTTCCTCTCACTGCCCAAATCGACAGCCAAAGACGCTGGGCTATTGCCCGCAACCACACGGCTACTCACCTGCTTCAGGCAGGCTTGCGCCAGGTTCTGGGAGAACATGTCCGCCAGTCAGGTTCTCTGGTGGCCCCAGAGAGACTCAGGTTCGACTTCAACCATTTTTCCCCCCTCAGTTCTAGAGAACTGGAGAGGGTAGAAGCTGCAGTCAATGCCAAAATTAGAGAAGACATCCCTGTTTCTACTTTCGAGAACTCGCTGGAGGAAGCAAGGGCAATGGGAGCTCTGGCCTTCTTTGGAGAAAAATACGAGGAGAGAGTCCGGTTGGTCAAAATTAGTGATACAAGCCTTGAACTGTGCGGGGGGACACATGTGAAGTCCACCGGTCAAATAGGCCAGTTTAGACTTGTGTCGGAGTCTGGAATCTCAACCGGAATTAGAAGGATAGAGGCAGTTACCGGAGAGACGGCAGAGTCCCAAAACAGAGAAGAACGGCGAGCCCTCACGGAGATACAAGGGCTGTTGAATGTCCCCTTGTCCCAACTTGGCGATAAGCTTAAGAAGTTGATCGAGAGGAATAAAGTCTTGGAGAAAGAACAGCAGCAACTTCGGGCCGCTGTTTTCGATTCTAATATTGATCAATTGATTGCCCAGGCTACTTTGGTTGACAATTTCAAGGTGGTAGCGGCAAAGGTAAGGGTGGAAGATCGGGATGGATTCCGGCGGATGGCAGATATCTTGAGGGAAAGATTGGGAAGCGGCGTAGGTGTGCTGGGCGCGGTGCTTGATCACCGGGCATCCTTTCTGGTGGTGGCGACCGATGACCTGATTCATACCCGAGGGCTGAAGGCAGGTCAGATTGCTCAGGAGATCGCCAGAACTGGTGGAGGCGGTGGTGGAGGAAAACCCCACCTGGCTCAAGCAGGGGCGAAGGACCCAGAGGCCGTTGAGCAAATATTGGCAAAGGCAAAAGAAATTATTAAAAAACAGCTGCTAAAAACTACAAAATAAGGGAATATTTTTGGATGTTCTTTTCTCATTTTTCTTTTTTAGCTTCTATTTCTTTCGGGGTGATAGATGTCAACTTTTGAATATCTGATGCGGGTGAAGCGAGAAAAAGGGGCAGGGTATCTACTGCTGTTAGATCCAGACCGCTTAGATCGGAAAACCCTGGCAGAGGATGTTCGTTGCTTGGGTGCCAACGGCGTTGACGCCATCCTGGTGGGAAGCAGTTTTCTGCTTTCCAATGATTTTGACCAGGTGGTAGGCCAGATTAAGAAAGAGGCGAAGATGCCGGTGATCATCTTCCCTGGTGGAATATACCAGATAAGTCCAAAGGCCGACGCAATTCTGTTTCTTTCATTGCTCAGCGGTCGCAATCCGGAATTTCTCATCGGCCAGCAGGTTAAGGCTGCTCCTATCTTGAGAGACTGTGGTTTAGAGTCGATCTCTACTGGCTATTTGTTGGTGGAGTCAGGCAGACCGACCACAGCGGAGTACATTAGCGACACGCGCCCTCTTCCTCGGAGCAAGCCAGAGATTGCGGAGGCTCATGCATTGGCTGCTCAATATCTGGGTATGAAACTGCTATACTTGGATGCCGGTAGCGGGGCAGAACATTCAATCCCGGAAGAAATAATTCAGGCAGTTGCCGATTCTGTCTCGCTTCCAATTATCGTGGGAGGAGGTATCCGTCAGCCAGAGATAGCGCGACAAAAAGTGCTGGCTGGCAGTTCCTTTGTGGTTATCGGCACCGCCGCAGAACAGAATAATGATCCCGTCCTGCTGAAAGAGTTTGCCCAAGCTATTCATGTTAAGAAAATCTGAAACTTCATTTCTTCGCATCCTACCGAAAGGATTGGAGCCCTTGCTACGAGTGTTCACCAAGATAAGCATCGTTTATACAGAACCATTTGACTTACTCTAAACCGGTTTTTTCCATGATCGACATTCACTGTCACCTGTTGCCCGGAGTTGACGATGGGCCCAAAGAGATAGAGCAATCCTTAGTGATGATCGCTCAGGGGGTTAAGGACGGCATCTCAGCGATTGTAGCCACCCCCCATATCCTTGGCCCTCTGGACGATGATGAATTTCCTGAGCTTTGTCAGCAAAAATTGGAAGAACTTAGGAAAAGGCTGGATGAACAAGGGGTTAATCTTCGTCTGTTCTTGGGTTCAGAGATATTCTTCCAGTTCAGCCTTGCTTCGATTTGTCGTCGGAGGTTGGGAACTCTGGCTGGTAATGGGAAGTACCCTTTAATTGAATTTCCGCTCAACTCGCTTCCCCATCGGTTTGAGGAGGAACTGTTCAGATTGCAGCTATCGGGATTTATGCCCATCATAGCCCATCCAGAGAGAAATATGATGCTTGCCAGAGACGTGAAGAAACTATTTGAGCTCAGTCGCCGGGGTATTCTGTTTCAGGTCAATGCCAGAAGTTTGACAGGTGGCCATAGGAAGGCCGCAAAGAAGGTGGCCGAGCGGCTGGTGGCTGAGGGAGCGGCTCAGTTTGTAGCAAGCGATGCTCACAATTCGGTCTCTCGTCCCCTCACTTTGAGTCAGGCCAGAAGGGCAGTGGAGAAACTGGTGGGGGCGGAGACAGCCGAAGAGCTCTTTTACCTTAATCCCCAACGGGCAATCCAGGGAGAGAATATCAGCAGTCTCTACTACTGAAGACATAGAGGGCTTGTTCAGCTTGACTTTGTCAAATTAGAAGTCTTGACTTCATAATAACATAACGAAATCCAAAGCTCAAAGGCCAAATCAAGGAAAGCCTGTTTTGGGTATTTAACAGTTTTCTCGGAAAGAAAAGGATGATGTTATCTAAGGTGTTAAGTAGCGCGGTCTTGGGGATCGATGCCTATTTGGTGGAGGTGGAGACGGACATAGATCGGCAACTTCCTTCCTTTTCGACGGTAGGGTTGGCTGAGGGGGCAGTTAAGGAGAGTAAAGACCGGGTTATGGCGGCGGTTAAAAACAGTGGCTACCTTTTTCCTTATAAAAAGATCACCGTTAACTTAGCCCCGGCAGACATCAGAAAAGAGGGGACCGCTTTCGACCTGCCCATTGCTGTCTCCATATTGGCCGCCACTAAGCAGATAAGAACTGACAAGTTACTGAATTATGTTTTATTAGGAGAGCTTTCCTTAGATGGTTCTCTACGGCCAGTCCACGGTGTCCTGTCTATGGCCTTGGCAGTCCTAAAAGAGGACATCAAGGGGATGATTCTTCCCCCAGAAAACGCCAAGGAAGCAGCTATGGCTACTGGATTGGAGATCTGCCCGGTTTCCAACCTAAAACAAGCTATTGAACTTCTGAACGGAGATATCACTGTTAGGCCTTTCTCTTTGGATATTGACGAAGTCTTCGCTAAGAGCGCAGATTATGTAGTTGATTTTTTTGATGTTAAGGGGCAAGAACATGCCAAGAGGGCCCTGGAGGTCGCCGCTGCGGGTGGACATAACATCATCATGATCGGTCCGCCGGGCTCAGGCAAGACTATGCTGGCCAGAAGACTTCCCACTATTTTGCCCAATTTGACTTTGAATGAGGCTTTAGCCACTACCAGGATTCACTCAGTAGCGGGGCTGTTGCCAGCCGACACGGCTCTGATCGCTACTCGGCCTTTCCGCTCTCCCCATCACACCATCAGCGATGCGGGTCTGATAGGCGGCGGGCACAATCCCCGTCCCGGGGAGGTGAGTCTAGCCCATCATGGGGTGCTTTTCTTAGATGAGCTGCCGGAGTTCAAAAGAGGTGTTCTGGAGGTATTAAGACAGCCGCTCGAAGACGGCAGAGTTACCATTGCTCGGGCAAGCATATCCCTTACTTACCCTGCTAAATTTATGCTGGCGGCGGCGATGAACCCCTGTCCCTGCGGCTACTACTCCGACCCCAATCATGAGTGCACCTGCACTCCAACCCAGATTCAGCGGTATATGTCCAGGATCTCCGGCCCCTTGCTTGATCGTATCGATATTCATATTGAGGTGCCAGCGGTCAAATACAGTGAGTTGACCGCAAAACCTAAAGGAGACCCCTCAGTTGTTATCCGCCAGAGAATTAACCGGGCCAGGAGGATTCAACTCGAAAGATTCAAGGACCATAAGAACCTGTTTTGTAACGCCCACATGGAGTCAAAACAGATACGCCAGTTCTGTAAGATAACCCAACAGGGGAACGACCTGCTGAAGATGGCCATCACCAAGTTAGGGCTCTCTGCCCGAGCTTACGACCGGATACTGAAGGTGTCCCGCACTATCGCCGACTTAGAAGAAACACCGGATATCCGCCCTGAACACATATCCGAAGCCATTCAGTATCGAAGTCTGGACAGAAATCTGTGGGTGTGAAATAGGCTGATTCTTAACCACCTGGGAGTGTAGTAGGTGCAAATATCCGTAGATAGTCGGCAAATTCCTGTTACTATACCCCCAAAAGACACAGAGGACACTGAGAAAAAAGAATTAAACCCAGATTCGGGAAAGTCCATTTATGGTGTCGGTGCAAACATACGGAAAATCCTTCACCTGTTACGTGATTGCAAATTAAAGCATTGCTCCTGGAGAAAATGGTTTGCAGGCGAAAGGCAATTGAAGTCCCTCAGCACAGATAGCTCAGGAGGTGAAGAAGCCCACGATTTTAATCGTGGGTACCCAAACGAAAGAATACCTGCAACCGATTTATCGGTTTTTCGATCAGGAACCTGAGCGATCTAAAAAAACGCCGCAATCAAAGCATAGGAGAGCAAAAATACTCCCTCATTAAACCGTTTAAACGGTTAATCCGTTGTATTAACGTACTTCTTAGACCCACGAATAAATTCGTGGGCTGCCGAGTGGTGAATTTCCGAATCTGGGTTAAATGTTCTGTATTCTCCGTGGTTCATATAATCATTACTAATTTTTCAAACACCCTCTGAGGGTTCTTAAACTTCCGTAAAAACACTTCCGAGGAGAAAAATGTCGAAGGTAGAGATATACGACACCACCCTTCGTGATGGAGCTCAAGCCGAGGGGATATCGCTTTCCGTAGAGGACAAGCTGATGATCGCTCAGAAATTGGACCAATTGGGCGTCCATTATATAGAAGGAGGGTGGCCTAATCCTACTAATCATAGGGACTTAGAGTTTTTTGTTCGGGCAAAGAATTGTCGATTTCGCACCGCTAAAATCACTGCCTTCGGCAGCACCAGAAGGGCTACTAACAGGCCTGAAAAGGATGTGATCTTGGACACCCTGTTGAGAGCAGAGACGGAAGTGGTGACCATCTTCGGTAAGAGTTGGAATCTGCATGTGACCAAAGTGCTTAAGACCACCTTGGATGAAAATCTCAAGATGATAGAGGACTCGGTGGTTTTCCTCGGTTCCCAGGGGAGACGGGTTATCTATGATGCTGAACACTTCTTCGATGGGTATAGGAGTAATCCTCAATATGCCCTCAAGACCTTAGATGCGGCCCAGAACGGAGGGGCCGAGATCCTGGTTTTGTGTGACACAAACGGTGGCTGCTTGCCTCTCGATGTGAAACGGATAATTGAACAGGTGGAAGCAGAGATCGCCTTGCCTGTTGGTATTCACGCCCACAACGATTCAGGAATGGCAGATGCCAATTCCATAATCGCAGTGGAACTTGGGGCTGTGCAGGTACAGGGCACCTTTGGTGGCTGGGGAGAAAGATGCGGGAACGCTAATTTGACCACCGTCATTCCTAATATTATGTTAAAACTGAGAAAAGATTGCATCTCTAAAGAAGCTCTGCGAAACTTGGTGGAGGTCTCCCGCTTTGTCAGTGAGGTGGCCAATGTGGCGCACGATTTCCGGCAGCCGTACGTGGGGGAAAGTGCTTTTGCTCATAAGGGAGGGGCGCATATTGACGGGGTGCTGAAACTGTCTGAGTCTTTCGAGCACATAGATCCCAAACTGGTAGGCAATGAGAGACGCTTACTGCTTTCCGAACAATCCGGTGGAAGCACAGTGGCCAAGAAATTGCAGAAACTGTACCCTGGAGTCAAGAAAGGCGACCCTATCGTCTCCCAGGTGCTCGCCGAGGTGAAGCGGCTTGAGAACCAGGGGTATCAGTTCGAGGCTGCCTCGGCCTCATTCGAGATATTGGCCCGGAAACTGCTGCAAAAATATGAGGATCCCTTCCAACTGGAAGGATTCCGCACCATTGTGGAAAAAAGAAAGGACGGGCGGGTCCTCTCGGAGGCTACGGTGAGAGTGGTAGTAAATGGTGAAGAGCAATATATGGCCGCCGAGGGCGATGGACCGGTCAATGCCCTGGATGCGGCTCTGAGAAAGGCGTTGGAGAAGATTTACCCCTCTTTAACCGGCGTCCACTTAAGGGATTATAAGGTAAGGGTCCTCTCCAGCAGCACCGGAACAGCCGCCAAGGTGAGAGTTCTCATCCAGTCCTCTGACGGCACTGATGTTTGGGGTACGGTAGGGGTTTCAGAGGATATCATCGAGGCCAGCTGGGAGGCATTGGCCGACAGTATGGGATATAAGATTTTGAAAGATAAGGAGAAACATAGATGACCCACAGCAAGAGACTGGATAGATTACCGCCTTACCTATTTGGCACGTTGAATGAACTGAAGTTGAAATTGAGACAACAAGGGGAGGATGTAATTGATCTGGCGATGGGGAATCCCGATTTTCCTCCTGCCCCCCACATTGCGGAGAAGCTGAGAGAGGTAACACTGGATTCCAAGGCCCATCGGTATTCTGCCTCCAAGGGCATCCGCAATTTAAGGAAGGCCATCTGTCGTCATTACCAAAAGAGGTTTGAGGTTGAACTGGATTGGGAAACAGAGGCGATTGGGGTGATCGGTTCCAAAGAGGGCCTGGCTCACCTCAGTCTGGCACTGCTTGACGAAGGGGACACCGCCTTAGTGCCTAATCCCACATATCCGATACACATCTACAGCGTAGTCATCGCCGGAGGCAATGTGATCACTATTCCTCTGTCCCAGGAGGAGAATTTCGTGCCTCAAATGGATAGGATCGCCAGAGAGCTGTGGCCCAAGCCTAAAGTAATGATACTGAACTTTCCTCACAATCCTACCACAGCGGTGGTCGATCTTTCTTTTCTGGAGCAGGTAGTCGAGTTCGCCAGGCAGGAGGATATACTTGTGGTTCACGATTTTGCCTATTCGGATATCGTTTTTGATGGCTACAGAGCCCCCAGCATTATGCAGATTAAAGGGGCAAAGGAAGTGGCAGTGGAGTTTTTCACTATGTCCAAATCTTACAGTATGGCAGGATGGCGGATTGGATTCTGCGTCGGCAACTCTAAGGTTATAGAGGCGTTGGCGAAGATCAAAGGTTATTACGACTACGGGATATTCACTCCGGTACAGGTGGCGGCTATCGCTGCTTTAGATGGTCCCCAGGATTGTGTGAGAGAAACGGCGGAGAGATATCAGCAGCGTAGGGATGTGCTGGTAGAGGGATTAAACAGAATCGGTTGGCCGCTGACTAAACCCAAAGCCACTATGTTTGTCTGGGCATCTATCCCGGATAAATACCGTCAGATGGGCTCTATAAAGTTCGCTGCTAAACTTTTAGAAGAAGCGAAAGTTGCAGTCACTCCAGGGGTTGGTTTTGGTGACCGTGGCGAAGGATATGTGAGAATGGCCTTAGTAGAAAATGAGCATAGAATTAGACAGGCAGTAAGAAATATCAAGAGATGCTTGTTTGAATAAAAACAAGGAGACAGGCTGCTTTGAAGATCTTCCGAGATTCTCTGCTGGTGATTTTGGCCTTACTGGTAGACTCCACTTTTGCTTCCAAACTTTCTATTTTAGGAGTAAGGCCTGATTTTACTCTTATTGTCTTAGTTTACCTTGGAGTGTTCAGAGGCCAGATAGAGGGAACATTGCTGGGTTTCTCCGCTGGTTTCATCCAGGATGTTAACTGTGCCAGCAATTTCGGCATCAGTGCCTTCACCCGTTCGGTGATCAGTTTTGCAGTAGGTTATTCCCATGGAAGAGTGGTTACTGAGAATTTTTCGGTCCAGGGGGGCATTATCTTTGCGGCGGCCTTTTTTAACAATCTTCTCTATTCTCTTCTCTCTTCGAGTGGAGATATAAAGGGCTCTTTCTTGATGTTCTTTAGGTACGGACTGCCTAGTGCCCTGTACACCACGGCGTTGTGGGTAGCATTGTTGTGGATAGTCTTTAATTTAAGAAAAGGGAGATACTAATCTTGTTGCAGGAAGGGGATGTGAAAAGGCGCTATCTGTTGGGGATAGCCGTTTTTCTTTTTGGCATTCTGGGCGTCCGGTTGTTTCAATTGCAAATTATTCGCGGTGCCCATTACTTCGGTCTTTCGGAAAAAAACAGGATTAGAGTAGTTTCTGTGCCCGCTCCTCGTGGACTTATCTACGATAGGAATGGTCAGGTCCTTGTGGACAACCGTCCCTCATACACTATCGCTATTATTTCCTTTCAATTGAGGAATTTAGGGAAAACAGCCGAAGATATCAGCTTGGCTTTAGATTTAGATAAACAGAAAGTCAGGAAGAGACTCGAGACTTATAAGAAACGCCCTTATGAGAAGATCCGCCTGAAACGGGATGCGGGTGTGAAAGCGGTGGCCATTGTTGAGGAGAATAGATATGAGCTACCAGGAGTAATTTGTCAGGTAGAACCTAGAAGAAATTATCCTCAGGGAAATCTGGCGGGACATATTTTAGGATATGTGGGGGAACTTTCGGATAGAGAATTTACCCGACTTCGGACTAAAGGCTATCTTCCCGGGGAAACGATTGGCAAGGCAGGAATGGAGAGACAGTACGAGGAATTTCTCCGCGGCAGAAATGGGGTGAAGTACCTGGAGGTTGATGCCTTCGGAAGAGAGATTAAAGAATTATTCCGCAGGGAGCTTCGCGAGCCTAAAGTAGGACATAGCCTGTACCTAACTATTGATAGCCAACTGCAAGGGGTGGCCACAGAGGCCTTTGGAGAGCATCAAGGGGCGCTGGTAGCCATTGACCCCCGAACCGGGGAGATATTAACAATGGTCAGTAAACCGGACTACGACCCCAGTCTCTTCTCGGGGGTTCTTGACCCTGCCGTGTGGGATAGTCTCAACACCAACCTGCGGCATCCACTTTTTAATCGGTCAATTCAAAGTGGATACCCTCCCGCCTCTACAGCCAAGATGGTGGTTGCAATAGCTGGGTTAGAACTGGAGCTTGTGGATCCCAAAACCCACTTTGCTCCCTGCACGGGAGCATTTAAGTTTGGAATTCGGTACTATGGTTGCTGGAAAGAAGAAGGCCACGGCTGTTTAGGACTAATCCAAGCGATTGCTCAATCCTGCGATGTCTATTTCTATCAACTGGGGTTGAAAGTGGGTTTAGAGAAATGGGGTCGGTACGCACGGGTTCTGGGATTAGGTAAGAAAACTGGTATTGATTTGCCTGGTGAGGCAGGTGGACTTATTCCCTCTGCTGAGTACTATGACCGGGAGTATGGGAAAGGAAAATGGACTAAAGGGCTGCTGCTGAACTTGGCCATCGGGCAGGGAGAAATTCTGGTTACCCCTCTGCAGATGGCCTGTTACATCGGGGCGATAGCTACTGGAAAATTGGCCCGACCCTATCTTTTAAAGAAGGTCGTTACTGCTGAAGGAGATGTGATTTTGTCCCCCCAGCCTGTTGTTAAGGATGTAAGGGCAATTTCTGCTTCTACTCTGTCACTTATCAGGCAAACGCTCTTAGAAGCAGTGGAGGGGGAGAAAGGGACGGGGTATTTAGCCAGGACAAAAAGCTTTCATGTAGCGGGCAAGACAGGAACCGCCCAGAATCCCCATGGAGAGGACCATGCCTGGTTTGTTGCCTATGCTCCCTTTGAAGAACCAAGCATAGCAGTGGCTGCAGTGGTAGAGGCAGGAGGGCACGGCGCCACCGCCGCTGCCCCCATTGTCCGGAAGGTGCTTGCTACCTATCTGTCCAACAGTAATGCTTTAGCCACCAAGACACTAAGACACCAAGATTAAACAGTGGCTGTCCGAATTTGTCATTCCCGCATGCCGTTAGCGGGAATCCATTGCTGATTTCAAATAGATTCCGGCTTAAAGATTGCCGGAATGACAAGAAATATGGTTATTTCCGGACAGACACTGAATGGGAATATTCTCTTTGTGTCTTCGTGGCAGCGTTAGGTTTAGAAATCAAATGAACGAACTTACTGCCCGAGAGCTTGCCCTGAAGATACTCAAACGGGTTGATGAGGGGATATATGCAGATAAGATTTTGGGAGACCGTCTGTCCCAAAGCGGTCTGTCGGATACGGATAAGGCATTGGTGAAGAAGTTAGTCCTGGGAGTAACCAAATGGCGAGAACGGCTGGACTGGATTCTGAAGAGCTACCTGACCGAAGGAATAGAGAGACTTAACCCGTGGATAAAAAATGTATTGCGCCTGGGAATCTATCAGATTATCTTTCTGGATAAAATTCCCCCCTGGGCAGCGGTAGACGAGGCGGTCAAACTTGCCGGACAATACGGAAATCGAGGCACCAAGGGTTTAATCAACGCAGTGCTGCGCAGGATTGTCAGAGAGGGGGATAATGTCGACTACCCGGATATTAGAAAAAATCCAGCAAGGTATCTTTCTGTTTATTACTCCCACCCTCTCTGGGCGGTAAAAAGGTGGATTAAACGGCATGGATCGGCACTAACGGCTGAACTGTGCAAGTTTGATAATACCCAGCCCAAGATCTTTATTCGCGTCAACTCCCTTAAAACCACTCCAGAGAAGCTCATTTGTGAATTAGAGACAAAAGGTATTAAAGCACGGCCCAACCAGCTTCTGCCGGATTTTTTGGAGCTGGAATCAGCTGAAGGTCTGTTCAAAACCAGATGTTTTCTGGAAGGCCATTTTCAGGTGCAGGACCCTGGCGCTGGGGTGGCGGTTCTTCTGCTTGCCCCTCGGCCCGGGGAAAGGGTCCTGGATATGTGCAGTGCCCCAGGGGGGAAAGCCACGCAAATAGCTGAGATAATGAAAAATCAAGGACTAATCCTCGCCCTTGATAAACACAAAGGGCGACTTAAAGTGTTTCGGGAGAACATAAAAAGGTTAGGTATACAGATTATTCAGGCTAAGGCAGAAAATGCCTTAAATTTCACCTCGGAACCCTTTGATCGGGTCTTGGTGGATGTGCCCTGTTCGGGATCAGGTACTCTTTGCCGCAGGGCAGATGCCCGCTGGAAAATGCAGGAGAAAATCGAGGAGCTGACAGCTCTTCAACTTGCCTTGTTAAAAAGGGGGGGGAGACTGCTAAAACCCAGAGGAGTATTAGTCTACAGTACTTGCAGTATTGAACCTGAAGAGAATGAGATGGTGGTAGAAGGATTTCTTAAGGAGAATCCTCAGTTCAAATTGGAAAAGGCCACCTTTGTTCTTCCTTCTATAGCAGATGACTATGTTGAGATATTTCCCCCCAGAGACCATTGCGACGGGTCTTTTGCCGCCAGAATAAGGAGAGTTGAGGATGGTTAAGCAGGTACTCTTATTCCCATTGGCAGGGATTGTGTGCTTAGTTGTGGGCTTGGTGCTTTTTGACCGGGTGATTATGCCCAGGGTGGTAAAATACGGGCAAGAGGTTGAGGTGCCCGACGTAACTGAAAAAAATCTAGAGGAAGCAACAAATATTTTGCAGACGAGGGACCTTATTTTGAGCGTGGAAAGATGGCAGCAGACAGAACAGCTTCCGACAGGGCAGATAATCTCTCAAAGGCCCGACCCCTTCTCCCAGGTAAAGGTAGGAAGGCACATCTATGTCGTTGTCAGCAAAGGGGGAAAACTCTATGAGGTTCCAGATGTCTGTGGGCTTTCAGAGCGAGAGGCAAGGCTGCTTTTAGAGCAAGGAGGGCTTAAAGTAGGGCCGGTCAGTAGGGAAGCCTCTGATCAGTTCCAGAAGGGGACGATCATCTCCCAGGTGCCTGCACCAGACACCACTGTAGGAGCAGATGTGCTGGTGAATCTTGTGGTGAGCATCGGGCCGGAAGAAGGGGAGATGTTGATGCCCAACCTGGTAGGCAAAGCCTTAGAAGAAGCCCTAACTGTGCTGGAGAAAATGAACCTCAAACCAGGGACGATAAGCTATCTTCCCAATGTTGAGTATCTTCCTGACACTATTTTGAAACAATCGGTCAACCCAGGTGAAAAGGTGCAGAGGGGGGAGCAGGTAGATCTGGTGGTGAGTGAACTTTGAGAGGCAAGAGAGTGAAAATAGCACCATCTCTTTTAGCAGCCGATTTTACCTGTCTGCGCACCGAAGTCGAGAAGGCAGAGGCAGGCGGGGCAGATCTTCTACACTTAGATGTGATGGACGGCCACTTTGTCCCCAACATAACCTTCGGGCCCATTGTGGTGAAAGCCGTCAGGAAATTGACCCAGTTGAAACTCGACGTACACTTGATGATCAAACAACCAGCCCGATATTTGGAGGATTTTGCTGCCGATGGGGCTGACTCTATTACTGTCCATGCAGAGGTTTGTCCCGACCTACCGGGGATAATTGGTCAGATCCGCACCCAGCAGGTTTGCGTGGGCGTGTCTCTCAACCCCGATACCCCAGTTGATGTGCTGAAACCTGTGCTTGAACAGTTGGACCTTGTGCTGGTGATGTCGGTCAATCCTGGTTTTGGGGGACAAACCTTTATACCTTCTTGCTTAGAGAAGATAAGACAGGTGCGCCAGTGGATTGACCAAGCAGGTTTGAAGACAGAGATTGAAATTGATGGTGGAATATGGCCCCAAACCGCATCTGAGGCTAAACAGGCGGGAGTGGATATCTTAGTGGCGGGCTCGGCTATCTTCGGCTCAGGCGATGTGGCGGAGAATATCCGGGCGTTACGGAATTCATAAGGGGGAATCTTTGATGGGAGA
>DAOWIT010000064.1 GCA_030640765.1 Candidatus Latescibacterota bacterium
CTTATCCCAAACAGGTCTGTGCTCATCAAGATCTTCACCTTTGAACCAGGTCTTGCGAACACAACTGCCGCTTGAGTGATGTTGGTCTCGCTCTGGCTTTGTTTTGTGGCCTTAGGGAATCCAAGTGTGAACCCATGAGATTGAGGAACAGAATCATCCGGCCCCAGTATCTGGACGATGTCCAGTGCACTGAAGTATCTGGAATCAATTATATCGAATAGAGTTAATGCCTCACACTCAAACACCACCTGTATCATCTCAAGTTCCCACCAATTGTTCCCCACTTGCATAGGGTAGTCCCAGTTCCACTCCAGATCAGGGGCGTAGATAATCTTCCCCCCTTCATCCAGTTTATAAGCCCTAACTTCAATTGTGCCTCTTTTTTGCCGGATGTTTTCAAAATGAAACACACCTGATGAATCGGTCTTGGCTACTTGCAGTTTTCTCACCCCGGCGCACCGCTTCCAAGATGGTACGGTGGTGGTGTAGGTGACAACTGCCCCTTCTATGGGGCTATTTGGTGTAATACCCTCTCTTGGGTTGTACCAATAGATGTGTCCCTTTAAGTCATGAGCCTCGTCCTTCAGTTCCAGCTTCACATAAGGGAAAAACTTCGCATCCCTGAAAGCCCTCAGCAAAACGCCCGCGATTGCTTTGGTTTGGGCGGTGAGATTCTCAACATTCACATATTCCAGCCTGTCCATGGGGGTATCCACCCGCTCTCTGATGTCATCCGGAGTGACCAAGGACACCCCGTGCTTGCCGACAAAGACGACCGCCTCGCTGTCAAGGGCGAGGGGAGTGGGCAGGTAATCCTTCCAGGTCCTCTGAGGTGGAGTGATAGCGTTTATGAAAATCTGCGGCCCCAATTCATCTCCGGATTCTCCTGGAAAAACCTCTTTAGCGTAAGCGCAAAATTTCTTGGCATAAGGAGCAAAGGCGTTCTTAACAAAATCATCGGTCACCCAAGTTGGAAGATAGAACGGCCCCAGACAAAAGGTTGCTACCTGGTCGTTATGACTGGAAAGGTCAAGACCGATAAACAGGTCAAAGTCGATTTTCTCGCTCTCAGCCATTTTGTTCAGGAAATAGCTGCTTTGCCGAGAGTGTCGATGCAGAAAATCGTTGATTCCTGTAAGTCCCTCAAAATGGCCGGATGTAGCCAAAAAGAGTATTGAATATTTTGGTCTATATTCCTTCATCGCCCGGGCAATTTGCAGCAGCGCTGCTACCCCACAGGCATTTTCAGCGCCAGGCGACAGCCTGGGAACCACAGACATCGCATCGTAATATGCCTCAAGAACGATCAGTTTATCCTTCCATTTCGCAGGTTTCTCCCCACCCTCGACCGGCATAAGCTCGTCCAGCCCAGGAAGATAGCCGTAGATATTCTTCGCCTCGATCTCCTCCCAATCCATCTTTGCGGTCAGCTTGACTTCGGTCTGCCCTGTCTTTGCTATCCTCAGGAGTTTTAGAGCATCTTCTTTCTTCGCCCAAAATCTGGGAATGTCTGCCGGAACCCTCAAAAACTTTTGAGAGGCCTCACCTTGGGTAACGACGCCGTTATCAGAGAAGATTATCGCTTGAGCACCAAGCATCCGAGCGCTTATATAATTCCGACCGCAGTCAAAATCCAACAGAACAACACTACCCTCGACCCGCTTGTTATTGTAATTCTCAAATTCCCCTTTCTTGCCATATATCAGATTTCCAGAGATCCCGTTTTCAGGCAAGGATGATGTCCTTACATCGTTTGGCCACAAGCAATAAAGCGGGATCTTCTCTCCTGAGGAAGAGACAACGAGTTTGGCTCCTTTGTCCACCGGGACCACCACCTTGAAGCTTTCGGTCGTTATTCTTTCCAAGCCGAGCTTTTCAAACTCGTCTTTTATGTACTGATAAGCCTCTTCGTTTCCCGGGTATCCCACAGCCCTCGACTCCCAGGAAGTAAATTGAGCCAAGGTCTCCCTGGTCTTCTCCACGGTGATTGGATCCAACGCCCTCAGCAACTCTTTTTCCACTGGGGGCAGGAGAATCTCAACCCTTTCCTTCGGTGGCCTCACAAACTTGCTGAGTATCTTCTCTGTGATGTAAGAAGGGTTAAAGACAGTAACCGAGGAGAGCAGGAGAGCTGCGATTATTACTAAC
>DAOWIT010000048.1 GCA_030640765.1 Candidatus Latescibacterota bacterium
AGCGCAGCGAACCCAACAAAAGACGGATTGTTGGGTTTCGTCCCTCAATCCAACTGAATGTAGGATTCCGGCTCAATCCCCTGGTTCTTTGTCCAACATCTCCAGGCGAAACTCCCCACCGCTTTTTCGGGTCAGCGTCAGGACGCGTTTTTTCGCTGTCTCCAACATCTGGGTGCACTGTCGGGAGAGTTTCACCCCTTCCTCGAAAAGTTCCAAGGACTGGTCCAAGGTGAGCTCACCTGCCTCCAGGGCCTCTACAATTTGCTGCAGGCGGCCTAAGGTAGTTTCAAAACTTGTTTTCTCTTCCATGCTCATCTCTTCAGTCGAATTGCCGGGATAAAAAATGCACCCACCAAAGCCGGCAGAAGCACATTGATTACGAAAAGCAGAAAGGCAGCGTTAAACGCACAGGCCTTATCCACACCATACTGGGAGAAAAGCAAGACCGCGGTAGCCTCCCTCACCCCTATATCCACCGGAGTGATGACCAGCACTGTCTTGGCTAAAAATACCAAGGGAATTGTCCTGACCGCCGCTCCTAATGTAAACGGCGAGAAAGCAAGAACTAAAAGGTAAAACTGAGTAAAATATACTACACACAAAAGAACCGAAAGGGCCAGAACTATCAGAGTGCTTTTTCTGCTCAAGTTCTCGAAACCTTCTACCATAAGGGTAAGCTTTCGGGTGAAAGGGAAGACAGAGGATACCTTGAGTAACGTTTTTTTTAGTAAGTTAAGATTGTTAGAACATTCCCATACCACCAAGCAAATTACCCCCAACGCTAATATCCCAATCACCAGAGGCTTAATCAATATCAAGCTGATCATCCCCGCTACCACTACTATGGCCATCTGATAGATCTTATCAAAGGCCGCCAATCCTACCATTCTTAATCGGCTTTCGCCTCTGATATAGACTCCTCGCACCAGTTCACCTATCCTGCCCGGAGAGACCACCCCGAAAGAGAATCCCACCAACAATGAAACGATTATCTCCCTGAGGCGCGCATTTTTTTCCACGGTTCTCACTAAATAGCCCCATCTTAGGCCTTGACATACAAGATTGGGGATAAGAAGCAAGAGCACCCAGAGCAAGATCTTGCGGTCGATACCGGAAAAGGTAGTTAAGATACTGCTCGGTCGGATCTTAGCAATTAGAAGCGCCAGGACCGCAAACATTATCGCGAATTTGATGGCCAGCGAAGCTTTTTTCGACATTGAAAACTCCAGGGGATCAAATCTCAACAAATCCACGTATCAGAAATATAAAGTCTTTTCAGACCTTCAGTACAATTCTGACACATCGGAACCGCCGTCCGATCTTTTAGCAACTGCGATCGAAACCTCTGATATTTCTCGCCTCTCCAGATCCTATCAAACTGTTGACTGAAGATGTTGCCCATAGAATATTCTCCCCTTTCATCGAAGCAGCAGGGAGTGACTTCTCCGTCCCAGTTGACCACGGTGCTGTACCACAGACGGCGACAGTTCTGCCTTCCTAACCTCAACTGAAGCTGTTCTCCCTTTTCACCAGACGCGTCCACAGTGTAACGGGAAAAATCAGCCCGGAGCGGTAAAAACTTCTCGGCCTGGGATAACGAGTTTACCCGAACTGTCTTCAATGCCACCCTGTTGGCCCCCAACCTCTGAGCCACTTTCTTCAGTTGATTGATCTCATGTTCATTGTGCCTCATCACTAAAAATTGAAATGTGATTACAGGTGTGTTGCTTTCTTTTCTTATTTTAGCCCTTGCCAGGGTTTCCACCCCACGAAAGACCTTTTCAACCTTTCCCCCTATTCTATATTTTGAATAGGTCTGCTGTTTGATACCGTCTACCGAAACAATCAACTCGTCTAACCCCGACTCGACGATCGCCTCAGCCACTTGGGGACTGGTAAGAAAATGGCCGTTGGTACTTATCTGCACAAAAATTCTTCGCTTTTTGGCCTCAGAGATCATTTCTACTAAACCTTCGTTCATAAAAGGTTCTCCCCGATTCCAGAGTTGCAGGAATTTGATCTGTCCCCTCATTTGGGCTAAAACTCTTTTTAGACCTGCCACACTCATTTTCCCTGTGGGAAGGACCGTCCGCTGGGAAGCGAAGGGACAAAGAGGGCAGCGGAGATTACAGAGATTGGTCGGCTCTGCCATTAAAATAAACGGATATCCCCAGATGAGACTACGGCCAGAAAGGGCAGAGAGAAAATAAGATAGCCCCACCTTAACGAAGTTAATAAGCTGTCTTGGGGAAGGCAGAAAGCATCTTATCCGATGGAAAAAGAACTGGTACTTTTTCAGCGATAGGCCCTCTCTTTCCACTGGAAACCGCCCCGGATTGCCAAAGGCCACACTACAAGCAAATAAGGGATATGTAAAACCTCTGCCAGAGGGAGAAATCCCAGCAGTTTTTGACTCCGGAAGAGCTTTGATCCCTTTAAAATCACCATAACGTCTGAAAACAATTTCACTGCCCAACAGAGCAGGGGAATCCAAAATTTCCCAGATATCAGGGCAACAGGGAGCGAAAGCAAAATGGAAAGGTAATAAAAATAGACCATCCCACCCAAAATACGAAGTGCTGGGGAGTAGGAAAGTCCAGCAGAGAAGTGCCGCTTTCTCCGATTGATAAACTCGGCCCATCCGGTGGTGGAAAGAGTAGGGATAAATGTATTCGGGAAGATGGAGAAGCGAAGCCCCCACGCCCCCTGACGGTGTATTCTCTGCAGAAGCAAATCATCATCCCCGGATATCACCTGTCCGGTGGCGCCAAATCCCCCTACTTCATCAAATGCCTTTCGCCGATAGCCAAAATTCCTTCCTACACAGCTTATTGCTCCTCCTATCCCGATTGCACCAGCGGAGATGATGGCAAAAGAGAGAGACTCAAGCTCGATCAACCTCTCTCTTAAGGAACTTCCCACCAGAGAGGGAGAAAATCCTGCTACCGCTCCCACCCGGGGCTCAAAATACTTCACCATTCCGCCGATCCAACCCGGTGGGGGAATACAGTCAGCATCGGTGGTCAAGATCAGCTCTCCTGTACTCTCACGTATGCCGCACAAGATGGCGTTTTTCTTGGGACTGGAGACGAAGCTTCTTTCTGTTGTTTGCACTAACTTTACATTTTCCCAGTTCTTAGTGAATTCACCGACCACCTTTGCTGTTCCATCTCCGGAGTTGTCATCCACCACCACTACCTCATAGCTATCCTCAGGATACTGTTGTGCTATCAGCGCCTGTAGACAGGTTCCGATATTTCTCTCTTCGTTCCTGGCGGGGACGATCACCGAGACCCGAGGACACCCACCAGAGTTGCCTTCTCTGAGGCGACACAATCCGACAAAAATAAGGATCAGAAAAAGAGAGTAACCAATTGTCAGAACAATAAGAAGATTGAAAAAAACATAGAGAAACAACAGAAGTTTCCTTCAGAATTAAGGGTGGATACCCTCTTCCAGTAGAGGAACCTGATTTACAGTAGGCACTGGTTTTATTTAGGTAGAGAAAATCGCACTTAATAGCTAAAACGGAGAGACAATCAAGGTGATAAGAATTATACAAATTTTGAGAAACAAAGTCAAGCTCAAAAGAATTCCTCAGCTTTTGCCCACAAAAGCAGGGATGGTCCGAGTTCTAAAAAAGCTTGACAAGAACAGAGAAATCCGTTAGGTTAAGACTATAGAACTTTTCACCTTGTTGAATTTCTGTGTACATCTTAGGTCAGCAGTTCTTGCGGCTTATCGGAAAAAACACTCTCATAAGCAGGTAGTATTTCTCCTGGACAGACTATGAGCAATTTATCGAGAACTAAAAGCTGAGGGGAGAGTTATGGCGTACAAGATTGGATGGTTTTCCACTGGAAGAGACGAGGCAGCGGGAGAGCTGTTGCGGGCAGTCTACCAAAGCATCCGGCAGGGAGAGATAGAAGCAGAGATGTCGTTTGTCTTCAGCAACCGTAGCAGGGGAGAGGCAAAGGCCAGCGACCGGTTTTTCGATCTGGTGAACAGCTTTGGCATCGACTTAGTATCCCTCTCTTCTCGGGGTTATGAGCCACAATTGAGGAAAGAGAACCTCTCTGCCTGGCGAAGCGCATACGATCACCAGGTATTGGAACTTGTAGAAAAATATCAAGTGGATTTGAATGTACTTGCCGGCTATATGCTCATCTTAAGCGGGCAGATGTGCTGCACTTACACTATTATAAATCTCCATCCCGCCGCACCTGGTGGCCCGAAGGGAACCTGGCAAGAGGTCATCTGGCAACTGATAGGGAAGGGGGTCGAAAGCACTGGTGTGACAATTCACTTAGTTACTGAAACACTTGACGAAGGCCCTCCTATCACTTACTGCTGCTTTCCTATCCGAACCGGCCAGTTCCAAAAACTGTG
>DAOWIT010000077.1 GCA_030640765.1 Candidatus Latescibacterota bacterium
ATGACCTCATCCCCAATTTGGTGGAGACGGTAAAGGGTTATGCGGGCCACGAAAAAGAGGTCTTTATCCGGGTGACCGAAGCTCGATCGAAAGTGGCCGGAGCGCAAACAGTGGGAGACAAAATCAGCGCCAACAATCAACTGACCAGTGCACTGGGCAGGCTGCTGGTGGTAGTGGAACGGTATCCTGACCTCAAGGCTAACACTAATTTCATCCGGCTTCAGGACGAACTGGCGGGCACGGAAAATCGGATAGCAGTGGCCAGAAGGCGCTACAATGAGTCGGTAAAGGAGTATAACCAGACTATCCGTAGGTTTCCAACCAACATCATTGCTGGTCTGTTCAACTTTATGAGGGCGCCGCTTTACCAAATACCAGAAGCCGCCAAGGAAGTACCTAAGATCAAGTTTGGATTCAACTAAGGAACGCAACTACGGTGCAAAAAACTACAATCGCACAGCAAAGGGGGAACGAACTAATTCCCCCTTTCCTTTGAGTAAATAGAAAGGAAGATGTTAATGGGCTTCAGTTGGATACTACCGCAATCCAGCAAATTCGACCTTGAAGATGTAGATAAGATAATCGCGGCGGCGATAAGGGTGCTGGAGAAAACTCCCTGGACTATAGACGGAACCCCTGAATTTATGGGATTCTTAAGCTCCTTCGGTTGCGAGGTTAGGGGGAAAAAGGTGCGATTTTCCACCCTTGTGGTAGAAAAAGCACTTGATAGAATTAAGCAAGAGCAAAAAGCAGCATCTGGCCAAGCCGAAGAAGAGCAAATTCTCCCCACTCAGATTGAGTTCTCTACCTCTGGCCAGGCCCTGTGGTGCTGTGACCCCCAAACCGACCAACTACGAGCAGCTACTGAGAAGGACCTGGCTGATCTTTGTCGAGTGATCAATAGTTTTCCGGGGTTAGACCGCTCCCATCCCACCTTCATCCCCCAAGATGCTCCACTTATGACTCGAGAACTTCATAGTTTTGTGACTATTATGCTTAACAGTGACAAACCCTATCGGGTTTCTGCCTATTCCCCAGAGGTGGTCAAATATTTTATCGAGGCCCTAACAATCTATTACGGCTCTGAGGAAAAAGCTCTAACTAATCTTCTGCTGCCCTGTAAAGTATGGATAAATACGCCATTTATGATCTCTCGGGAGACAATCGAGGCCCCTATGGAGATAAGAAGACTGACCGGGCAACCTTTGGTTTACAATCCTATGCCGGTGGTGTGCATTGCTACACCCGTCACCCCTGCCGGCGCCTTGGTTCTGATCACTGCAGAAGTGTTGGGCGTTAATACCATCAGTCTGGCTGTAGATAACTGTCTCTGTGGCTGGTGTTCTGGTCCTCTGAGCTTTGACATGAAAACCGGCATTCACAACCAGTGGGGGCCGGAGACGATAGTTGTTGGCACTGCCCAGACCCACATCGCCGCCCGGCTTTTCGGCACCCGCCCTTCGGTGAGGGCAACCCTGGGCACTGGGGCAAAGACTCCTGGGGCCCAATCGATGTGCGAGAGGTCCTTCGGAGTAGGAATGGGTGTGCTGGCTGGCATCAGATCATTTGGGGGCTTAGCCACCTTGGCTCACTCCGATGTGGGCAGCGTCGTCCAGTTAATGATGGATATGGAACTGATGCAAGCAGTGGCAAAGTTAGTAGAAGGCTTCTGTGTAGATGAAGAAGAGATGGCTGAAGAATTGATTGTCGAACTCGCCTCTAAGGGCGCAGTATTCTTAGATACCGAACACACCGCCAAATATTTCCGTAGATACCAGTGGTTTCCTGAACTGATGGACCGAAGAGTCCCTATGTCCTGGAACGATAATCCTTCCACTATGTTGGAGAACGCTCGAAAAAAGGCACTACACCTGATTAAAACTGCTCCCAATAAGTGTCCACTGGACGAGGGCCAGAGGACCGAGTTGGCAAAACTACTCCAGACAGCAGATAAAGACCTGAGAGGGATTTAATAGGCTGTCGAGGGTCTCCGCGCCCTGTTAGATACCAAATATCTAACGGGCTTCGCCCATCTGCAAGTTCAACACAGTTGACTATTCA
>DAOWIT010000022.1 GCA_030640765.1 Candidatus Latescibacterota bacterium
AAATCGTTCTTTGCTACGTAGTCAGAGACTTTCCTTGTTAGGGGAAAAACTCTTTAACCGCATAAGTCTCTGGATTTACAGGTTTGTCGAGTTTTTAGGATGGGAACAATTCCTAAACAGATGGGTAAAAGAGGGGGTAAGGTCTTACGCAGTGGGGAGAAAGCCCAAAGGCCCTGTCGCCGACAGTCAGTTTTTAGTTTGACAAGGGAAGCGAAATGTAGTAAGTTTTAATTATTCAAAGGAAGGATTTAGTATGTTGAGTATGACGGGATTTGGAAGGGTAGAGGTGGAGGAAAAGGGCAGCAGGGTTGGGGTAGAAGTGAGATCGGTGAACAATCGATTTTGTACGGTCAGTGTCCGGTTGCCTAAACTGCTGGTTTCCCTGGAACGGAGAGTCACAGAGCTTGTTCAGCGTCACATTGTCCGGGGTAGGGTAGAGGTAACTGTAAGCTGGAAATCGGAAAACAAATCGTCTCTGGTACCCGATCTTTCCCTGGCTGAGGCATACCGAGATAGTCTGCTTGAGCTGAAGAATACCCTACATCTGGAAGGCGAGGTAGATATTACCCTTCTTGCCACATTGCCAGGCGTGGTTGTGGACAAAACGGATGAGGCTATCCCTGATTCCCTGTGGGGATTAATTCAGAGGGTCTGCCAGGCGGCTTTGGGTGAGCATCGAAAAATGCGGGAGGCCGAGGGGGAAAAGATCTGCCAGGATATAGTTGAGCGGATACAGCTGGCAGATGAAATTGTGCGAGAGATCGAAAAGCTTGCCCCTTTACAGGTCGAACAGCAACGGGAGAAGTTGGCTGCTAAACTGCAAACCCTCCTTCCTTCCGGGAAGATAGATGAACAGCGATTGGCGATGGAAGTGGCCCTCATCGCTGCCAGAACCGATATCACTGAGGAATGCATCCGGCTACACAGCCATAATGTTCAGTTTTTAAAGACTCTAAGTGAAAAAAACCCGATGGGCAGAAAGCTCGATTTTCTGCTTCAGGAGATCAATCGGGAGGCGAATACTGTAGGGGCAAAGGTAAACGATGCCTCTATCTCCCACTTAGTGATAAAGATAAAGGAGGAGGTAGAAAAAATCCGGGAACAGATACAGAATGTGGAGTAAATTGCCTTTCGGTTACCCTCTGAGGGTGTTAAAAAGGAGGTGATTCTTTTGGGAGCAGCCTTTATTAACATTGGGTTTGGAGGTGTAGTTGCTAAACAGCGGGTTATTGCAGTGATTGCCCCCGATTCCAGCCCGGTGAGGAGATTGAGGGAGACAGCAAGAAAAGAAGGTAGGTTAGTTGATGCTTCCCATGGCAGGCGCACTCGAGCGATAATAGTGACCGACAGCAACCATGTAGTGCTTTCTGCCGTGGGAACCGAGACTATTGCCCAGCGGCTGAATGATGATTTTCCAGAGGAAAAGGAGTCCTGATGTTGGACAGTAGGGGTTTGATCGTTGTTGTCTCCTCTCCTTCTGGGGCAGGACGGACAACGATTGTACGGAGAGTACTGCCACAAGACGAAACGATAAGATACTCAACCTCTGTTACTACACGTCCCAAGCGTCTTGGAGAAAAGGAAGGTAAGGATTACTTCTTTGTCTCGGAGAAGGAGTTCAAACAAAGGGTTGAAAGAGGGGAGTTTGTCGAATGGGCAGAAGTCCACGGATTTATGTATGCTACTCCCAGAGCACCTGTTGTCGAGGTCATCCAGCAGGGTGGAGTTATAATCTTAGATATTGATATCCAAGGGGCGATGCGAGTCAAAGAGGAGTTCCCCGACTGTGTGACAGTTTTCATTGCCCCCCCATCACTGGAGAGCTTAGAAAAGAGACTGAGAAACAGAGGGACAGACTCTGAAGAGTTGATCAGACGAAAGCTACAAGATGCACTTCGAGAAGTGGCCAAAATCCCTGGATATGATTATCTGATTATCAACGATGACCTGAACACAGCCGTTAAACAACTCCGGGCCGTTTTGGAGGCAGAGAGATGTCGAACTAAGAGAGCCCAGTATTCGATAACTGCTTAATCCCAGGAAGAATGAAATGAATGGAGAGAATATGGCGGTGATTCCTGTTGAGAAGTTAGAAGAGAGCGGAGCTAATCTATACGAGGTAGCAATAACAG
>DAOWIT010000118.1 GCA_030640765.1 Candidatus Latescibacterota bacterium
AGGTTTGAACGGAACAGGATTCGATAGGCCTTTTTCAGGGCAGCTATGGGTTGGGTTGAGAATCCCCGTCTACGCAGGCCCACCAAGTTAAGACCTACTGGGCGAAGCGGCTCGCCAGCGGCTTTGATGAAGGGAGGGACATCCTTACTCACCCGGGACCCTCCTCCAATGAAGCTGTGCTGCCCGATCTTAACAAATTGGTGTACTGGCACTACTCCTCCTATAATAGCGAAGTCCTCTACGGTAACATGGCCACTTAAATTAACTGCATTCTCTATGATAACATAATTGCCAAGGAGACAATCGTGAGCAATATGGGCGTAGGTCATTATCAGACAATCGGAACCGACAACAGTCTTTTGGCGGGCATTGGTGCCTCGATTAAGGGAGGCGAACTCTCGAATAACCGTGCGATCGCCTATCTCTAAGGTCGTCTCCTCATCCCGATATTTAAGGTCTTGGGGTGCGGTACCCAATACTGCCCCGTAGCAGATTGAGCAGTCTCGCCCGATACTGGTCCCTTTTGCGATAAGCACATGGGGGCCTACTACTGTACCAGCGCCAACCTTCACCTTATCCTCAATTATAGAAAAGGGGCCTACAGAGACATTTTCTGATAGCTCAGCCCCTGGACTTACAATCGCAGAACTATGAATTGACACTGTTTTCTCTCTTTTTGTCCACTACCATAGCCGTCAACTCAGCTTCTGCCACCAGATCCCCGTCAACGAAGGCTTTGCCTTGCATCTTAGAGGTTCTCCGGCGGTATTGGAGCATCTCCAGCTCAAATCGAATCTGGTCCCCCGGCACCACAGGCTTTCTAAATTTAGCTTTGTCAATGGATACAAAATAGACTAACTTGTCCTGGGGATTATCCACGGTATTCAGCATCAACACCCCTCCTACCTGTGCCATAGCCTCAATCTGGAGTACTCCTGGCATAACTGGCTGCCCCGGGAAGTGGCCGTTGAAGAACTGCTCGTTTATAGTCACGTTTTTCAAGCCGATGACCCTCTCCCCTGGGACAAGGTCGATTATTCTGTCCACCAACAGAAATGGGTAGCGATGAGGCATAATCTTCTGAATTGCATTTACATCAAACAGGAAATCCTTGCTCTTGATTTTCTGGTACTTGCTCCGCATTTCCTTTTTCTGGTAGATTTTTCTGATTTTCTTTATCAGTTCAATGTTGGCCGCATGTCCAGAATTGACCGCCATCACATGTCCTTTGATGGGGTTGCCTAACAGGGCAAGGTCGCCAATAAGGTCTGAAGTCTTGTGTCGGCAGAACTCATCTGGAAAACGCAGAGGCGTGCCGTTGACGATGCCGTTTTTGCCAAAGGAGACCGTCTCTTTCAGGTTGAACAGCTTACGAAGATAGTCTAACTCGTCTTGATTCACGGGCTTATCAATCATGATCAGGGCATTATCCAGGGTTCCTCCCTTGATCAGCCCCTGTTCTCGCAGCTTCTCCACTTCGCTGAGGAAACCGAAGGTGCGGGCTGGGGCATATTCGGTGACGAACTCGTCCTCTAAGGAGAACATTACCGTGTACTGTGCCCCGACAGTCGATCTTTTGGGATGGCTCATAAAGGTAATTCTGAATTCGTCTGAAGGAAGAACCATAAGTTCAATGCCTTTTTTCTTTACATCGTCATACCTGATCATCTCTTCGACTACTAAATAATCCTTGGGTGAGTCCTGTTCTACAATCCCCGCTTCAGTCAAAGCATCGACGAAGTGCAGAGCACTGCCGTCCCCCACCGGTGGTTCATTGGAGTTGATCTCTACGATCGTATTGTCAATTCCCAGACCGACCAATGCTGCCAACAAGTGTTCTACGGTGTGAACCTTTACTCTATTGATGCCCAGGGTGGTACCTCTGGAGATGTCAGTGACATGCTCGATATCGGCTGGGATAACTGGGCGATCAGGTTGATCCACCCTGACAAATCGGATGCCCGTATTGATAGGCGCTGGCTTGAAGGTCACCGTCGTCTTGTTGCCGGTGTGCAGACCTATACCGGAACAGGATGCCTCCTGTTTAATTGTTTGCTGGTGCTTGAACATTAGTTCTCCTTTTTTGTTTGGTTGCTACCACAAAGAACACAGCGATTTATTAATTGCAATAAATTAGAAATCAATTCAGGGAAACCACGGAGGCGCCCCGATACGGTCATTCTTCCCTACGGGGCAAGCAGAGGACACGGAGGGAAATATTTTTTGTATAGATTTTTTCTTTATGTCTTCTCTGTGGCTCCGTGTCTCTGTGGTTCATTTTTTTCTTTTTGGGATTTCGACCCAACCTCCTGGTTCATTAATTGCTCCCCTAACTGGTTAATTCGCTTCTCTTGCTCATGAATAGTTTTTAGAAGAGCAGGAAGCTTGCTCTGAGCGGCTTCTACTCTCTTGGTTGTCATATGAGAACGGGCAGGATAACCGGAGACTGAAGCGCCGGAGGGGATAGATTTTGTTACCCCAGCTCGGGCGCCTACACTGGCCCGGTCTCCTACCTGAATGTGATCGACAAATCCCGCCTGCCCACCGATTTTGACATTGTTCCCTATGATTGTACTCCCAGAGATACCCACTTGGGCAGCAATGGCTGTATTTTCCCCCACCGTAACATTGTGAGCAACCTGAACTAAATTATCTATCTTAGTACCTTTTCCTATCCGAGTGGCGCCCATCGTGGCCCGGTCGATAGCTGCATTGGCACCGATCTCCACATCGTCTTCGACTATTACCTTGCCCAATTGAGGAATTCGGCACAGTTTACCATCTTCCTCGATGAAGCCGAATCCATCGCTGCCAATCACTGCCCCCGAGTAAATTACCACATTTCGGCCGATCTCTGTCCCCTCGCGCAGGGTAACATTAGGGTGGATAAAGCTTTTCTCACCTATCCGACAGCCGTCGCCAACGACTATATTGGCGCCCATAATTACCCCGTCTCCTATTTCCACCCGGTTGCCCACAACTGTATGGGGACCGATGGAGACCCCTTTTCCCAGTTTCGTCTCCTTCCCTATCAGTGCGGAAGGGTGAACACCTTGGGGAGACTGCAACTTCTGGGATTGGAAGAGACGAAGCACTTTGAGGAAGGCAGAAGAAGGGTTCGAGACTATGATGCAGGCTGGAGCAGCAGCTTGAGTGTGCTGGGAGACAATGACTGCCGAGGCCTTAGTTGACCTCAGGAACCTCTGGTATTTTCGCTGGATAACGAAGGCAATATCTCCCTCTCTGGCCTCCTGTACAGGCGCTACGCCTTTGATTACAACTTCACCATTGCCGTAAAGCTGCCCCTCCAGCATCTGGGCAATCTCGGCTGCCGTTACCTGCATTAGTCTATCCCTCTTTGTATGTTATCTTTCCTCTCTGTTCAACTCCTCCAGTACTTTTTCAGTAAGATCGTAGTCTGGCTTAGCATAGACAATGGTTTGAGGGAAGGCGTCAAAGATGATATCGTAGTCTTCCTCCTCCCCTATTTTCTCCAGGATAGTATTAATCTTATCGTAGATAGGCTTTGACAACTCCTGGGTCTTTTGGGCCAGCTTTCCGGTTTCAGGAGAGAGGATGGTGTCAACAAAATTGCGATATTCTTCATACTTTGCTTTGATCTCCTCTTCCTTTTCCCGCTCTGTTTCGGGGCTCAGGAGGAGTCTCTGCCGTTCCAATTCCTCCTGGAGCGTTCTTAACTCTTCTTCCTTGGCGGCAGCCTGCTTCTGCCAATCCGCCTTGAGCTCCTCCAGTTTCTTCTGCGCCTCACCATAATCCTTGGACTCAGCCAGGATTCTCCCAGAATCGATATAGCCGATCTTCAAGTCCTTGGGGTGAGCTATTGTGCTAACCGCCAAAAGGCAAACAGCAGCAACGGTAACAATTACAGACGTTCTCTTCCAGGACATAGACCTCTCCTTTCGTTAACTGCCAGTGACTGGTTAATTGGTAAATGGTGACTGGTGTGGTTCTGTCGAAAAAGTCACTTTTAATGCTCGGATGTGCGTTCTCACGCACAGAAATATTGAACTTACACACGGGCGAGGACGCCTTCGAGAGCCTATTTGAACTCCGTAGCCAGACTTTCCAAAGCTCGTCCTGGGGGACAATGCGAAGTTTGGAAACTTCGGCTACTCCAGGCCAGCGAGAACTCAATGATCGAGGGACGCGACTCGGGTTTCTTAGGCATCATCAAACGCCCTCAACAACTCCCCAATATGTTCAGGTTTCAGCTTACTCGACATACTGATATTCCGCCGACAGTTCCAAGATATGCTGGGTGGGATCTACCGGGACTATGTTTCCCTCCTTTAAATCCATCAAGCCAGAAGTTGGTTCGTTATTGACCTGGTAGATAGTTGCCTCGTCCTTGGTGATGTTGGCTACCTCGGCACAAAAGTAGAATTCCCCTTCCGGAACCCTATTTCCCTCCTTGTCCTTCAGATTCCACTCGAACACCAGCGTCGTGTCCGTGATATCTCCCTGGAAATAGACACTTGCATCACTCACTGCATCAAAAGAGGGTGCTACCCCGAGGTCCGTTTCTGCCTTCAGGTCTTCGTAAGTGATCCCCGACTTGGCTTGCCAGGTCAGCAGGTGTTCCAGGTGAGAATAACGTCCCACGCTGACCACCGACTGGGAAATACCCAGTGTCTTCAGGTAGTGGCGTCCGGCATCCTCGATCCAGACCGCATGGTCCGTGGCAGGCAGATAGCCGGTGTAAAATGTTCCAGCGTATTTGGGCCCATTGAAATGCAGTTTGACGATCAGCGAAGAAATCGTCGGGTTCGGTTCAACTCCCTTCTCCTTCTCACATCCTGACCCAGAAAGAACAAGAACAGTCAAGAATATTGCGATAGCGATTCGGGACATGGTGCATTCCTGTCTCTTGTTCTCCTGGCGTTACTGGTGAATAAAGTGAGCGGCCTGAAGACTGTATTCCCGTATTTTTCGGCTGAAGCTATTGAGCGGCTATCGAGTTGACGATTGACCGGAGGACCAGACAACATCGCGCCTCTTGCCTAAAAAGTGGTTCCGAACTGGAAATGAGTGCGCCACTTATCAATCGGGTTATCAAGGCCATAGGCGAAATCAAATCCTATTGTACCCATCATAGGCACTACTACCCTGACCCCCACCCCCACTGAACGTTTCAGGTCGAAAGGTTTGACCTCAGATGCCCATCCCCAGGCATTCCCCGCATCGGCAAACAGAAGGGCATAGAGCTGTTGGCGGGCAAGTGGGATTTGCAGCTCGGCTGTAGAGGTAAACGTTGCCCTTCCGCCTATCCGGACACCCTGTTGACGGGGCCCCACAGACCAGTCGGAGTAGCCTCGAATCATCCCGTCAAGACTTGTCCCGCCCGGCTTAAATCTCTCACTGGGGGGAACCTGGTGGTCAGAGCCGAAAGCATCTACCAGGCCCAGTTTGAACCTTAACATAAAGGTTACATTCAGCAGGGTGGGGAAATAGAAGTCAGACTCGAGCACCTGTTTATGGTAATTCTCATCGCCTTGAAGAGGACCGCCGGCGAGGTCGAGCGTGTAGACGCACAGTGAACCCCGAGAGGGAAACTGGGGCATATCCCGGCTGTCCCTCAGATAGGTGAGCCCAATGCTGCTGTTCACTTCAGGCTCGTTCTCTTCCAACCCCAGGGGATTAGAGAAGTCTTTAGAGAAGTTAAGATATTTCACTGATTCTAAGCGATATCTGAAGTATACTCGAGAGTAATCGTCCGGCCAGGTCAGTCTTCTGCCAATCCTTCCGTATCCACCCGCTCTTTTCTCGTCGAAGTGACTTTCCCATTTATCCGTTGTGCTGTAAATGCTGAGAGTGGCAGCAGTAGGGGTACCGAAGAGCCAGGGTTCAGTGAACGTAACCCTGAAAGTCTCTCTTCTGGCACCAAAGTCGCAATTGAGGCCCAGGCTTTGTCCATTACCGAAGAGATTAGGGATGTTGAATCCCACCGAGCCCACCAGCTTGTCTCGTTCACCATAACTCAAACCCGCCATAGCTTGGCCAGTTGACTTTTCCTCAACATTTATTATCAGGTCCACATCCCCGTTAGAAAGGGGTTTGACATCTGGTTCTATGTTCGCAAAGAAGTTAAGCTGGTAAACGTCTCTGATGCTTCTTTCCAGGGCACTGCGCCTGAAAACCTGCCCCGGCTTAATGGAGAGCTCTCTGCGGATCACCTTCTCTTTGGTTTTGGTATTTCCTGCGATGGTAATCTCCCTTATCTTTGAGACGCTGCCCTCCTCGATTCGGAGGTGGATATTCACTTGGTTATCAACCACCGGCTCGCTGGGGATAAGTGTCGTGGAGAGGTAGCCCTTCTCGTAATAGGCAGCCCTGACAGCAGCTAACAGGTTGTCCAGTTCCTCCTGGTTGTAAATATCACCCGGCTTAATCGTGGTCCACTGAGAGATCTCTTTGTCGGAGAGAGCCTGGTTGCCCTCCCAACTGATCTGGCCGAATTTGTATCGCGGGCCTTCGCTCACAGTTATGTCCACGAATAGACTCTTGCTTGAGATATCGTAACAGAGGCTGTCTTTAATTACTTTTGCGTCCCTGAACCCCTGTTTGCGATATAGACCGACAATTCTATTCAGGTCCTCTTGCAGGACTTCCTCCTTAAAGACTCCTTTTCGCCACCAGCGAGCCCTCTTGGTCTTCATCTGTTTTTTTATCTGGTTTTGACTTACTGCTTTGTTTCCGTAAATTCTGACCTCTTTGACTGTTAGCTTTTCACCCTCCAGGATGCGGAAGTTGAGGATAATCCGCCCCTCCTTATCCAGTTGAAAGGTCTCCGGGGTGACCTGGACCAAAAGATAACCTTCTTTTTTGTAAAATGAGAGCAGCTTTTCCTGAGCATCCTTAATGGCCTTGGGACTTACCACCTGTGCTTTCGTGAATTTCACTGATTTTCTTAACTCCGTGGCTTTGAAACGTTCATTTCCTATAAATGTCATTTCTTCTAACACTGGCAGTTCTTTTGCCGCTATGGTGAGCTTAGCTTTATCCTCGCCAGTTTGAACAACCAGTATGCGAATATCGGAGAAAATACCCAGTGAATAGAGGTGTCTGATAGCCTCTTGCACCTTTTCAGGGGAGAGTTCCTCACCTACTGAAAGTCCGCAAGCAGTCAAGATGAGGGATTTATCTGTGCGGACGGCACCAGAGACCTCAATCTCAGCTACTTTCACTGCCTGAGCCGGAGAGATACCCGCCAGCAGAAAGGCTCCGGTTGAGATCAGAGTGAGTAACATAATCTTAAACGAGTTCATTGAGTGCCACCTTCTGGAATCTTCAGTGTTTATTTCGATACAAAAACCTGTTAAACTGTTCAGTGAAGAAGAGAATTTTTAAATATAGTAAAAATGGGAACGAAGGTAAAGAAAAAAATGGACGGGAGAATTAGTCATACTCATAAGGGTATATTAAAAAGCATTTAGCCGCGAAGACACTAAACCCTTCAGAAAGAGAAGTAGCGTCTTATGCTGAACTGTTTATCTTTGCGCCTGAGGATATCATCGTAATTGTACTCGAAACGGATGTTTGTGGCTCTGGTCCGGTATTGTATCCCAAAGCGGTGTTTTATCCCCAGTGTTTCTCTCTGGTATTCGTCTTTTTTATCGGTTTTCAACTCCCCAGTGTAAAAGAGGAGCCAGTTGCCCAGGAAATATTCTCCGAGGGTCCATTCGGTACCTCTCAGGAAAGCAAGGTAAGATAACCGGCCTCCCTCTCCTAAGGGTAATTCGCTGCTGGTGAGCAGATTGCTCATAAGGGATGGTTGCAGATAGAACACATCCAAACGGAGGGTTTTTTGCACCTCTCTTTCTAAGGGACGAATGAGTGTGCCCAGCAGGATTCTTTCCATACCTGTAGTTAACAGCATCGCTGCCCCCTGGTTGTAATTATCCAGGGAATAGCCGAGTTTGACCAAGATCTTCTCTGTGGTGTTGTCGTCGGAATCACTGGAGGTTAGTTCCATTCTCAGCTCTCCCCAGCGCCCTTTTTCCTTTCGTTGTCTGGTCTGCTTGTCAATGGCGTAAAAACGCAGAAAGATATCAGTGGCAGCTCCGGTGCTATCAGAGTAGACCGTGGTTTTGGCACTACCCCAGACTAGCGGCATAGGGTCATTTTGAGTGTTGAGTTCAAGCCCCATCTCTTCCACCTCAAACTCGGTATTCAAATAGGTGAGATTACCTTGGTATGACTGTAGACTGCCCTGGATGTTAAAGCTCCTCTGGGTCACTGAACCCTTGAACTCCAACCAGGCGCCTTCGTCAATCTGTAATTCCGCCTCTGCTATGTCGGTAATACTGTATTCCTGCCGACGAAAATATCGGACATTTCTTCCTGCTACTACTTTAAGGTTCCAGTTAATGGATTCCAAGAGTTCCCAAAGAGGCTCCTTTGAGGATGATTTTTTGGACTTCAAGCGTGGAAATGTAAACTCGACATCGCTCACATAGCAGAGTCCTTTCACCTGTGGAGACTGAGCTGGGCCAGTAATGTAGAGGATATCTTCCCCTTTTGAATGCGAGCAGCAGAAACGCCCTTGCTCTTTTGGCCTTATTAGGCCAGGGATATTCAGCTTTATCCCCGTTTTCCCGGTGTGGAGAGCTACTATCCCTAAATCCACCCCCAGTGTCTCTATGATGAAAGGTTGCAGTTCTTCTCCGTCGAGCTTCCTCCGCCGCTGATTCTCAATGAAAAACCTCCCCCCATCCATCTCTCCGGAAAGACCCTTTATCTCTAAGAAATTGGAGCCCTTGGTGAGGCGAATCTCTCCCTTCAATCTGTTAATCTCCTCTGACAGAAAGCGAGGGACAAGACTCCCCCGATTAAATGAGGCTTCAATTGCTTTTATGACAGGGGTCTTCCACCTGCCTCCCAACTGGAGTTCCACCTGTCCACTCCCTGACCCCTCACTGACTTGATTGGTCAGATAGGGCAACACAGAGAGCACATCGCCCTTCAATTTGAGCTTCACATCCATCTCCTTCTCAGATCGGAGAGGGACTACCCCTTGGAGAGTCCCCTGATACTCTTTTTTCTTCACAAGTTGGAGATCAACTTTCTGTATCTCTGCGGGATTGCCCCTGAGTGTGCCTCCAATCTCATCGAAGGGGATGTTCATCACCTGAGCCTGGGAGAGGAGGAAATGGGCGTCAAACTGAGGGGAGGTCTCATGTTCGAGAAGTGTAAACTTGTAACTCAGCTTGCCTTTCAACTTTTCCCCTCGGGGAGAAAAAAGGGATAAAAAACTGGCGGCATCTATCATTTCAGCCTCTGCGCTGATCATCTTGTTTTTCTTCCCCCACCCTCCTCTCATGCTGAGCATTTGTTCGGAGAGATGAAACAGGTCGAATTTTTCTATCTCCAGACCCTGTTTATCCCACTGCAGGGATATTTCGGTTTTCAGAGAATCGAGGTCGTTTATGCTTCCCTGGTGTGCGGTCAATTGAACGGCCACGGCCGGGTTCTGCAGAGTTCCGCTCAACTGGATGGTGCCATTGATCTCTGCCGTTGCTTCATCGGCAACTGTTTTGTAGTAGTGTAAAAGGCGGGAGGGGAAGCCTCCTCGAAGTATCAAGTTCTCTTCTAAAAGTGGTTGGCCGGAGTTTTTATCGATGACTGTTAGCCGAAGCTCGGCCTGGTCACTATTTGCTGAGGCGGCAAGGGTCAAAGCAGCGAAGGTATTGCCTACCGGGAAATTGTCGCTGTTGAGGACAACCTGGAACTCGGGGTCGCCCTCTGGTTCCTGGCTCAATCTGCCACTCAGGTCAACTTCACTGCCGGCCAAGCTCAACTTCCCTCGGGGCTCTATTAGGGAAAGCCTGCCTGTCAGATTTATCTTCCCCTGCAGAGGCTCCTCAGAACTGCCCAGGGCAAGAAGGTCCTGGTTGATCTTCCAGATAGATCGCCGAAAGGATTGAGGAGAGAAGGCGAAAAACTCTCCCCGGTTCCAGCGAGAGCGAATCCGAACTCCCTGGGGGCCAAGCTGTAGCTCGCCTTTCTGGCCGCATAGATTGTGCCCTCCCAGACACAGCTGCCGGGAGTCAAACCACAGGTGCCACTGGGGGGACTTCAGGTTGCCCTGGAGGCGTATTCTTAGGTCACCGTGACCGGCAATAGCTTCTACGTTCAATAGTCGTGCTATTCTAGCGAAATCCACCCCTGTGAGGTGAAATTCGCCCTCAATAGGCGGAGCAACCGCTTGAATTCCCACCCTCAGCCTACCTCGTAGCCTACCACCTCCCACTTTGCCTGAGATATCCCGTACCACCAGGGCAGATTCTGCCTTCGTAAACTGGAACTTCAAGTCCCTGATGCGCTCCCCATTGTAGAGGACAATTCCCTGGTCGAACACTCCCGTCAGTTGGAGATGTTTGGGAGGACCTTCGATTTTAACTGAAAGGGAGCCGTTTCCAGTGGGCAGGGTCTTCTGTTTCAGGCCTAATAGAGGAGCTATATCTTTGACTCCTAAATGGGAAACCCCCAGTCTCAGAGAGACACTGGGGGAAGAAAAAGAGACAATCTGGCCGTCAATCTGGAACTTGCACCCATTCCATCTGCCTTCTCCCCTTTCTATGATGGCTGTGTCGGGTTTTACCTTGATGCTTAGATTTAACTTCTTTATCTCCCAGAAAGGGGCAGAGGGTATTTTAAGAGCCGCATCCTTAACCTCCACTTTTCCGCATACTTGGTTTCCATTCTGCAGTCGAAGCGAAAGATCTACCTTTCCTGATTTAGGAGAAAGTTGGGGACAGAAGGTTCTGAATGGTTCAGAAGAGAGGTCAAGCCCTTTGGCTGTCAATTTAAACTCGTATGTCCCATTTTGAGGATTAAACGAGCCGTCCAATTCTGCGTTACTCTTGTCGCTCAGCAGCTCTCCCTCTAAGTGTAGAGTTATATTTTCCTCAGAGGCGGAAGAAATCCAACCGTTGATGCGATGAGCCAATCTAAGCTTGTCGGGGGTGCCTGAAAGACAGATACTGCCTCCGTTGAAGTCATATCTGCCTGGAGGCAACTGCAGGAAGAGCGTTTTGGGATCCTTCACACGGTCAGAGGACTTATCCACTTCCAGAACCAGCGCAGGATTGGAGAAAGAGAGGCGGCGTAAGGCTGAGTTGGTTCCTCCCCGGAGTAGTCCCCAGAGACTATAGGTGACCGTGGCGTCTTTCACATTAAAAGCAGAGATAGGGCTCTGGGGTTCGAATGTTAGTCCCTCTAAATGGACAACACCGAGCCCTAATCTCACCTTGTCTGCGTAGATGCCCTTGTGGGCCAGAAACTGTTTAGCCCTCTGGTTTAATCCGAGTGCCCGCCACCCTAAATAAAGTCCTGATATTACAGATATAGCGATCACAACCACAACGATGTATCGCCGTTTCAAAGGTCTCATCTGGTTCTTCACGCTCCTCAAACCTTTGTATGCAAGCTTCCAATCTATTCTTCCCCAAAGCTTGTCTTTCCCAGATAATGCCAAATCATCTGCACAACTTCAATAATCAATGGTCACTTCTCTTAAATTGACAATATAGTATAGTATGGTTCGGGAATGATGTCAACAGAAATCTCGAAGACAGCCGCAGATGAGGTTCTGAGCTGGTTATTTGCAGGTCTGGATTTGAATATATCCCATGTGATGGCCAGAGATTCTGAAGAACTTTTCTGGTCAGACCGCACTGTCGGCAACGGCTCTGACCAGTGGAGAGGAGCCGAAATTTTTGACCGCCGCAGCGAGGACATTTTTTCATGCCTGAAAGATAATGATCTTTCAGCTAGTTATCAAGAAATTTAGTGCAATTGAATTGGACAATTACCAAAACAAATATGTAGTTATTTGATTATACGTCCCTTGCGTCCTTAGCGCCTTTGCGGTGAAAATGAGCCTTAGGCACTTCTTACGAAGCAATCAAAAATAACTTGACAAAACAGATAAGCTCTTTTATATTAAACTTGAACTCTTAATTTATTTATCTATACCAACACCCTTATTTTGCCGAAGGGAGGGAGTTTTATGCCAGTGAAGGTTGTGGTGACTGCATTGCTGGTGGCCCTGGGAACAAGCTTATTTTTACCTGTTCCGCAGAATCTGATGACCTGGTTTGAAAATGGTCAATCTTACTACAAGATAGGGGAGTATGAATACGCCACCAAGGAATACTCGAAGATCATCAGATTTCGCCACTGGGGAGTAGAAGTACAAAAAGTAGAAGTGGGGATAACCGAAGAGTTCGAGCTCCCGATAAAAGCGGCTGCTTTCTACCAGTTGGGTTCTTGTCATAAGAAACTTGAGGACTTCGACAAGGCGGCGGAACAGTACCAAATGGTCTTGAAGCAGGCCAATGTCCCTGAGGATTTCAGGGCAACTGTTCAATTTCAGATCGCCGAGACCAGATTCTACCAGCAGAAATTTCTGGAGGCTACTGAGGAGTACCAAAACTTCATTGCCCAATACCCACAATCCAGATTTGTGGACAAGGCATATTTTCGAACTGGGGTGAGTTTCTACAAAGCAGAGAAATATGAAAAGGCGATCTCTGTCTTTGGGGAGTTGACAAGTAAATTCCCAGAGAGCAATTATGCAGCCGATGCAGCCTACCAGGTTGCAGACTGTTACGCTAAATTGAATGAGTATGAAGAGAGCATCGCCGCTGCTAACAACGTTCTGGAAAAATACCCCCACAGCGCTACCGTTGCCAAGGCGGAATATCTTAAGGCATTTTGTTATGACAAGTTGGGAGACTATGATAGGACTATCGAGTCTTACAAGAAGATCATAGCCCTCTATGACAAGATGTATGAGATACTGCGTGCCTCCTTTCGGGAAGGGAAAAATGTAGATTTTGACGAGTACATAAGGTTCTACGAGAACTCTTTCATGCGCATCGGTGAGATCTATCGGGACCGGATGGGTGACCATGAAAAGGCTTACGACGCATACGTGCTGGCTCAGGAAACCGTGGAAGAGCGAGATTACAAGGCGAAGATACAGTTGGATATTGGGCATAATTACCTGCGCTGGAGGAAATACGATGAGGCAATAAAGGCCTATTCCCTGGTTATTACCAACTACCCTAAGAGTCCTTATCCACCCGATGCTCAGGCCTCTATTGGAGACGCTTATTATCAAGCTGGCGATTTAGATAAGGCCAAGGAGGAGTACCTGAATGTGCTTATTAAGTTTCCTGACTGCAGCACCGAGCGAAGAGCCCGCGCCCTATATGATGCTGGTTGGTGTTCAGAACAGCTTAACCAGTTCCAGGAAGCACTTGCCTATTACAACAGGGCTGTAGAGGAGTTTTCCCACTCTCAATCAGCACCCCCCTCTCTGGTGCGGATAGGTCAGATATTCTATAATGAGGGCAGATACGAAGAGGCGATTGCTGAATATGATAAGATATTTGAGAGATACCCAGAGAACGAACTGGCCAACCAGGTCCATTATTCTGTGGGCCAATCTTTGGTAAAACTGGGCAGGACAACAGAGGCACGGGAGGCATTTGGGAAAGTGACCAAAGAGGCAGGGAAATTCTATGTGGCAGCCTCTATTGCCAGTGCAGATTTATATTTCCAGACAGGTGATGAGACAGCAGCCCAGCGGATCCTGACCGAACTGCTGACAGCTACCAGTGGAGACAAAGAGTTAGAAGCTACCGCTCACTTCGAAACTGCAAAACTCTATCAGAAGAATAAAGAATACTCCCAGGCAGTTGGAGAATATACTATAGTTATCCAAAATTTCCCCCAAGAGGAATTTATCAATGATGCCTACTTTGGCAGAGGTGCATCTTATCACGCCCTGGCGAGTTTTTCTAAGGCAGAAGTTGACTACGAATTTGTGCTAAATAACCGGCCTTCCGACCAGTTGAGGCTAAAGACGCAATTTGCTGTGGGCCTGCTTTTCTCTGCTATGGGAAGGGACGCCGAGGCAGTTGATATCTTGAAGATAGTTGTTAGAGGTGAGGACAAAGAATTGGCCGCCAATGCCCGTATACAACTTATTTCCCTGGCAGAGAAGGAAAGTCCAGAACGGGCAATTCCAATCTACGAGGAGATACTACAGACTGCTGAAACCGACCATGAGAGGGCTTTGATCCTGACCCGGCTGGCCAATGTGTACTACAAGCTTAAACTCTACGACCAGTGCATTAGCGCCGCCGAGAAAGTAATCCAGATAGGGGAGACCCCTGAGGGTATAGCCTCTGCTTACTATATTCAGGCCAACTGCTATTTTGATGCCAAAGATTTTCAGAAGGCTATTGAACAGTATCGAATAGTAACGGACAAATATCCGGAAACCTTGATTGCTTCTAACGCACTGTTTCAAATAGGATTATCTTGCCACCAGCTGGGGACGATTGAAACTATCGACGGGAGTGTGGAAGCGTTTACCCGGTTCTATAAGTTGTATCCCGAGAATCCCGCTGCCCCTGCTGCCTATTATTATGCTGCTTGGGGATTTTATCGAAAAGGTGAGTGGGAAGGAGCAGCCGATGTCTTCAAATCCCTGGCTGATAGATATCCCAGCAGTGAGTTTGCTGTTGAGGGTCGGTATAGACAGGGAGAATCTCTGTTTAACAAAAAACTCTATGAAAACGCAATGGCTGTCTTTGAGCGGGTATTAAAGGAACATCCTCAATGTGAATATGTCGATGATGCCCTGTATTCCAAGGCCTGGTGTCTGATCTATTTAGATAGAAAAGATGAGGCAGTGCCCATATTCAGGGAGATTGTAGCCAAGTTCGGGGATACAATTCTTGCTCCTAACAGCCAGTTCAGTATAGGTGATTATTTCTATAGTGTTGAGAATTATGAGCAAGCGACTATTGAGTACAAGAGGTTTCTCGGGTTTTTCCCCGACCACGAAAAGGTAGCTCGGGCCAACTACCTGTTGGAGAACCTTGCCGAGATAAACGCCTACAATGTCTATCATCGGGGAGAGCTATTGTTTGATGAGGGGAATTATGGAAAATCAATAGCAGTTTTTGACAGCGTTATGGTCCGGTTCCCCGAGAGTGAATATGCAATCAGTGCTCTGGTTAATATGGGGGCTGCCTATGAAGCCAAAGAGGATTTTGACCGGGCAAGAGAGAAATACAGTGAGGTGATAACGAGATACGGGAGTGATTTCAAGTATTCTGCACAGGTAGAGTTTTGTAAAAGCCACTTAGAGGTGTTGAAGACTGCACTTTGATACAGTTGGCAACATTCAGTGCCCTGTAGCAGAGGTTCAAAACCCTTTAACTTATAAAAGGTAAGGAGGGAAGAGGAGATGATTAGTTTCTTCGTAGGAGGTGGAGCGTTTATGTATCCGTTGCTGCTTTGCTCGATCCTCAGTGTGGCGTTTGTTGTAGAGCGAGCAATTACCCACCTTAAAGTCAGGAGAGAGGAGAAGCTGAGGGATATTATCCAACAGGCGGTCTCAATGGTAGAGAACGGAGCCGGTTCAGAAGAGGTTACTACTTTTCTGGATGAGACAGGAGGACTTGTTGGTGAAACCCTTGCGGTTGCCTATGAACGCTATAGTCATATAGCTGGAGCCGAAAGATCTATTGAGGAGAAAAGAAGCGAACTCCAGGATATAAGCTTCAGCGCAGCCAGGGATTATCTGAGAAGAAACCTGGGAGTGTTAGAGTTTATGACAGTAGGGGCAACACTTTTGGGACTCCTGGGAACTATCCATGGAATGATTAAGTCCTTTGGGGCAATAGCTAAGGCAGGGGTGTTAGGAGACCCTACGATTGTAGCCAGTGGTATCTCAATGGCACTGCACACCACGGCTACTGGGTTGGTAGTAGCCCTTTTCGCTACGGTGTTCTTCTATATCTATAGAGGTAACGCTGATAGGAAGACGATTCAGGTTGAGCCCTATGCCTTTTCCTTTGTGGATGCTGTGTTGAGAAGCCAACCTCGGGCAGAATGAAAATGGGAGGTGAAAGCGGATGAATAACAGACGACAGAAAGAGGAAGCAGTACAGGCGATTCCTATGACTCCTCTGATAGATTGTGTGTTCCTGCTATTGATCTTCTTTATGGTGGCAGCGGTCTTCTCGGTGACACCAGGGTTGGATGTCAAACTCCCAGAGGCTGAGAGGGCTACTACCCCTGAACAACAGAACCTGTTTATCGTCATTGACAAAGACGGAAATATGAAGCTCAACCACCGTACTGTCACAATTAACAACCTTAAGCAGATGATAGAGGAGAACAGACGAAAGCTGGATATGACTACAACCTTAATTATTCAAGCTGATAAGAGAACCTTCCACGGTGTGGTGGTGAAGGTGATGGATATCGCTAAGAAAGCAGGAATTGTGGACAATGTGATTGCCACAGAGCCTACAGAAGAAGAGACAGAAGAGGAGATAACGACAGAATAAGTAGGCCTTTGGCACTAAAACAGGGCAAGAAAGGGGGGAGGAGCTATTAAACGAGGACGAAAAATAACCAGTGCGTCATTACTGATCTCCATCTTTCTGCACGGTGCTGTCTTCACTGTGGCCTATGTGGTTTCCCGGGGTATCTTGGCGAGAAAAGAGGAGTTTGTGGCCAGATTTATGCCTCGACCTCCCATTCTTAAGAAAGCCTTTGACCTC
>DAOWIT010000109.1 GCA_030640765.1 Candidatus Latescibacterota bacterium
AAGATATCGAAAGATCGGTCGATTCAATTATTACCGGGAGCATAAAATTGTTTGCACCTGTGCACAGAATATTCAGGCTCCGCCACGAAATAACTATCATGATTTCTGGCAGTCCTTAAATCCCCCTCGTTCCCCCTTTACAAAAGGGGGAGGATTTGGATTTTTCTCCCTTTACAAAAGGGGAGGATTTGGATTTCCCCCCTTTAGCAAAGGGGGGCCAGGGGGGATTTGAAGAAGCGTTCAGCTAAAATAATGTAACCTATATTATGCTCTCAGTAGTAAATAGCAACGAGAATACCGGAACTCTCTATGTTTTCTTCAGCTACCTCAAAATACAAGTGCAACGGACTATTGATAACAGACAAGAGGCACTACATTTTTGCCTTGCCTTCTGTTGAGGAAACTGCTAAATTGAACACCTATCCAGGAGCTGCCCTTCCCCCCAGGCTGGCATAAAGCGTGCAACTATCACTCTCTCTATACCTGAGGAGGTCACACATTACGCTCCGCAGTCTTTCAGCTTATTTAGCTCTGCTACGTCCCGTCAACTGTCTTATCGTCTCTGGCTCGGTCTTTGTTGGTGCCTTTATAGCTGGGGTCTCAGGCAACTTCTTGACTGTTCTGGCAGCTGGGCTGTCTGCTGCCCTTATCGCTGGAGGGGCAAACGGGATCAACGACTTCTATGACGCTGCCATCGATAGGGTCAACAAACCCTGGCGCCCTATCCCCTCCGGGCGAGTAGGGAAAAGAGAAGCATTTGTCTGGTCAACCTGCCTTCTGGTTCTGGGCGTAGCAGTGGGCGGCATAGTGGGCAATCTGTTACTAATTGTCGCCCTGGGAGCAGCAATATCGGTCTTCCTCTACAGTTTCTGGTTGAAACGAACTCCCTTCTGGGGAAACCTGACAGTCAGTCTCCTCTGCGGATTGGCTTTTCTTTACGGAGGCATAAGTGTCGGTAAACCAAAGGCATCTTTGATCCCAGCCTGGCTGGCTTTTCTGTTCCACTTAGGGCGTGAGATCATTAAAGACGCCCAGGACTGCCAAGCAGATGCCTCGGTGGGGGCCTCAACTGCCCCTGTTCGCTTTGGCCTGAAGACAGCCTTGAGGACAACAACTGCCGTTTACACAATGCTACTTGCAACTCTGTTCCTTCCCTACTTATTCGGCATTTATCACCGGTTTTATCTTCTTGCCATCTGTATAGGTGTTGTTCCTGTCCTCTGCTATGTCATCTGGTCAATGTGGCAAGATTACTCTCCCCAGAATCTAAGTAGGCTGAGCACTTTACTTAAGTTAGCTATGGTAATTGGCCTTCTGGCCATCCTCTTGGGAACTAAATTTTAGGCTTGACAAAAACAACCGCATTCATTATATATTTTAGCAATCTTCAGATAAGAGTGCTAATCGAGGTGATAAAACTATGGAGATATTGAGTCAGAGAGAACGGGATGTTCTTCAGAGTCTCATTCAAATCCATATAGCTATGGCCGTACCGGTCAGTTCTCAAGCGATCTGCGGAAGGCATCTCTCCGAAGTGAGCCCGGCTACTGTTCGAAACACTATGATGGACCTGGAAAAAAAGGGATTTCTTCATCAACCTTATACCTCTGCGGGCAGGGAACCAACCGACAAGGGTTACCGGTATTATGTAGACTCTCTGATGAAACGAGAGGCTCTCACCTCCGAGGAAAAACAGCTATTAAGAGACAAATTTCATTCATACCCTAAGGATAGAGATACCGAGTATGTTTTCAATGAAATCTCCAGAACAATAGCTCAACTGTCGCACCAATTGGGAATTGTTCTCTTCCCTCGGTTTGAAGAGGGGATTTTACAGAAGCTGGAATTAGTTCCATTGGATAGAAAGAGAGTGCTGGTGATAATCACCGTAACCTCTGGGTTGATCAAGACCATAACTGTGGAGATCAACAGACCCAGTAAATTCTCCAATGGCAAAAGGAAAATCCTCATCTCACGAAAGAAACTGAGGGAAGCCTGTCAGTTGTTAAATCAACGGTTAAGCGGACTCCCTATCAAAGAGATACGCCAGTCTATCCAGCAAAGATTGGGATATTCCCCTCAAAAAGGCCCTGAGTTGTTTGGCTTTTTTATCGAAGAGGCCAATAGGATCTTCCGATTCAATTCTCCTCGGGAGCTTTTCCTGGAGGGGAGAACCAATATTATGCTGCAACCTGAGTTCGAGGACCACCACAGACTAGCTCAGTTGATGGAGTTCTTAGATAAACAAGAAAGCGTCATCAGCCTGTTGAATCGGCAAGCTGGAAAACAGGGGGTGGTGGTGACCATCGGCAGTGAAAATGCCCTCTCTCAGATGCGGACCTGCAGTTTAGTGACTTCCACTTATAACATCGGGGATTTGTGGGGAACTGTGGGAATGATCGGCCCCACCAGAATGAGGTACTCAAAGTATATCTCTTTGTTGGAATACACAGCAAAGTTAATGAATGAACTCTTGACCGAATATTCCCTCGCTTAACGGTATTTGAAAACCCTAAACTTACAGAAACGAGACCACCTGAGCCGCGGAACAAAAAATACTTGATTCTCTGTGAT
>DAOWIT010000068.1 GCA_030640765.1 Candidatus Latescibacterota bacterium
GCTCCTAATCTCTCTTGCACAATACAACCAGTAGCGGGAAAGGGCATATCTGGAGTGACAGTGGCTATTAAGATGTGGTCAATTGCCTTTGGTTTTATCCCTGCGTCTTTCAGCGCCTTCTGGGCAGCTTCGAAAGCCATCGTTGCACTGGTGGTCTTTGCATCGGCGATGTGTCTCCGCTCAATCCCGGTTCTCACTCTGATCCACTCATCGGAGGTATCCACCATCTTCTCTAAGTCAAAGTTCGTCAGGATCTTTTCGGGAACTGCCGATCCAGTACCCACAATCTGTGCTCTCTTAGAATTGCTCCCTTCAGGCATTTGTTTCCCCTTAAAGGCAATATAAGGACTCTGCCACAAAGGCACAAAGGCACAAAGAAATCTAATGGAATCAAAGGATTTGTTATTTTAATCTCAGTGTCTTAGTGTCTTGGTGTCTTTGTGGCAGAACTGGTCTTCTATCTTAGCTGGTTTTTGATGCACTCATTGATTTGGTCTTGCACCAGTCTTTGAGCGACTTTTATCGCGTTTCTAATAGCCTTGATCGAAGAACTTCCATGGCAGATAATAGTGACTCCCTGTACTCCTAACAGAGGGGCACCGCCGTATTCCTCATAGTTCAATTCCTGCTTTAACTTAGTAAAGGCTGATTTAAGAAAGTAAGTGCCTATTCTGCCAAATGGATTGGTTCTAGTGCTTGTATCTATGGTAGAAAAGACCATATCAAAGATGCTCTCCGTGAATTTCAAGATGACGTTGCCGACAAAACCATCGCATACAACCACATCTACTGTACCCCTGAGCACATCTCCTCCTTCAATATTTCCGATGAAATTGAGGTCAGACTCAGAGAGCAGTCGGTGGGTTTCGAGAGTGAGATTATTACCTTTCGAGCTTTCTTCTCCGATACTCAACAATCCAACTTTAGGTTTTTCAATTCCAAAAATGTGATTTACATAGAGACTGCCCATGATCCCGAACTGTAACAGGTTTTCTGCCTTACAGTCAGCATTGGCCCCGGCGTCTAAAACTGTACAGATGCCCGTCTTACTGGGAAATGGCGAGGCTATGGCGGGCCGACTTACCCCCTCTATTGCTCCCAGGGTTAATAGTGAAGAGACCACTACTGCCCCTGTATTTCCAGCGCTGATAAAGGCGTCTACCTCTCCTTGTTTCTGAAGGCGAGTGGCTACAGCTATAGAGGAGTTTTTTTTTCTTCTTAATACCGAGGTAGGGGAGTCGTGCATCTCCACTTTTTCCGGGGCATGGATAACAGAGAGACCAGGCGGCCGTTTTGAAGGAAGCCTGCCCTCCAGAAGATCCTTATCTCCTACCAACAGAATCTCCAGATTGTCTCTATTGCTTTGGAGTACCTGAACAGCCGCCTCTACCAGGATATTGGGGGCATTATCTCCCCCCATTGCATCTAAAGCGATTCTCATTCTTTCTCCCGAAATCTCTCAATCAATGGAGCTTAACCTTCTTTAATTGCAATCACTTCCTGTTCTTTGTAGTAACCGCAGTTGGGACATACTCTATGAGACAATTTAGGTTGGCTGCAATGAGGGCAGCTCACTACATTCGGAGCTGTCAGTTTCCAATGGCTTCTCTTCTTATCTCTTCTGGATTTTGATACCTTTCTCTTGGGAAGTGCCAATTTAAAACTCCCTTCTAATAGATTGGTTTTTTAGTTAATCGAAGCTCAAGCTACGGAGTTCAGAAAACTTGGAGGAGAAAACCTTCTGGCGGCAGCCACACTCTCCTTTATTCAGGTCCTGTCCGCATATCGGACACAAGCCTTTGCACCTTTCTGTACAAAGAGGTTTTATCGGAATAGCCAACAGAAGGGTTTCCCTCACTCGATCGTGCAGATCGATAACCTCCCCCTTATATTCGAAGGTTATTAGATCTTCTTCGGAGAGCTCAATCTTGGGCTTTTCTCCTGTTACAGCCCTTGTGGAAAATATCAACTCGAATCCCGACTGTAAGTCTGTCTGGAAGGATTCCAGGCAGCGGGCACATTTCATCGTCACCGTGGTGGAGACGGTGCCAGTGAGGAAAAAGGTTTCTGAATCTTTTATTATTTGCAGTTGGGTGAAAATCGCGGTCAGGTAGATGATCTCTGTCGCTTCCAGATTCAATTCAGAGGCAGAATTGTTGAAATTGAATCGATTAACCCCCTCAGAGAGCTGTTTCAAATATATTTTCATCTTCGCTTGCGCCGTTGATCAGAGAGATATTTGTGTATGGCCAAGGCTGCTTTTCTCCCTGCTCCCATAGCTGAGATTACTGTAGCAGAGCCGGTTACGATGTCTCCACCGGCAAATACCCCCTGTTTGCTTGTCTGTCCAGTTGCTTCAGAGGCGATAATGTAACCCCGCTGGTTTCTGTTCAGGTCTGGGGTGGTGGAGGGGATGATAGGGTTAACATCTGTGCCAATGGCTACTATTACAGTATCAACTTCGAGGGTGTGTTCTGAACGTAGCAGAGGGAGAGGGCGCCTTCTACCCGATTTGTCTGGTTTACCAAGCTCCATTTGTACGCATTCTATCGCCTTCACCCAACCTTCCTCATCGCCAATGATCCTGACTGGAGTGCTCAAGAATATGAACTCAACGTCCTCTTCTTGCGCGTTTTCTATCTCTTCAGCCCGGGCAGGCATCTCTGTCCTTGAGCGTCGGTAGATATTAAATACCTTCTCAGCGCCCAATCTTAAGGCAGTTCTGGCTGAGTCCATCGCCACATTGCCTCCCCCGATAACTGCCACTCTGCGTCCAGATTTGATCGGGGTGTCATATTCTGGGAAAAGATAGGCCCTCATCAAATTAGTGCGGGTCAGATATTCGTTAGCAGAGTAGACGCCGTTGAGGTTTTCCCCTGGAATATGCATAAAGCGAGGCAATCCGGCCCCGCTTCCTATGAATACAGCATTAAACCCATTCTGGAGGAGTTCGTCAACAGTGTACACCTTCCCAATTACCATATTGGTCTTCATCTGAATGCCCAGCCTGCTGATAGAATCGATCTCTTGCTGAACAATTGCCTTGGGGAGGCGAAACTCTGGAATACCGTAGACTAAGACCCCGCCAGGTTTGTGAAATCCCTCAAATATAGTGACCTTGTACCCCATTTTCGCCAAGTCCCAAGCCGTTGTTAATCCCGCTGGCCCAGAACCCACTACCGCCACCCTCTGGCCATTGGACTCGGCAACCTTATCTACTTTAATCGTTCCCTTCTTTAGGACGTAATCGGCGACAAATCGCTCCAATCGTCCGATTGCCACCGGCTTTTTCCGTTTCCCCGGCACGCACAACTTCTCACATTGGCTCTCTTGGGGACATACCCGGCCGCAAATAGCGGGCAAGCCGTTAGTCTCTCTAATCTTGTAAAACGCCTTTTCAAATTCTCCCTCTGTGATGAGTTTTATAAATCCAGGAATATCCACATTCACTGGGCAGCCAGAGATACAGAAGGGCTTCTTACATTGGAGACAGCGGCTTGCTTCCTTGACTGCCTGCTGGGCAGAATAGCCTAAGGCCACCTCATCGAAATTCTTCACCCTCAGCTTGCTATCTTGCTTGGGCATCGGTTCCCTGGCTGCAGGTATGCCGCTGTCTTTAGTCAAAGTCACTCCTTAACACTAAAATAAACTCAAGTTAAATCACTCAGACCGTTTTGCTATTTCAGGTAAAAATATACAAATTTGGAAAATTGTCAAGTCCAAAAGGTAGTCGCTAATCTATTTTGTGCGGAAATAAAAACTTAAAGCGATAGCTTTTTTCCTCCAATTCAACGGTGCCAGGAAACTCAAGGCCTATTTATCTGAATTCTCTTTTTCCAGGGCTATCTTCTCTTCTTGCAGATACATGCGTTGTCTTCGCAGCAGTTCCTCAAAATCCACCTGATGGCCATCGAATTCAGGACCGTCAATACAGGCAAATTTGGTCTCTCCGGCCACTGTAACCCGGCAAGCGCCGCACATTCCAGTGCCATCCACCATAATAGGATTCAAGCTGACAATAGTCTGGATGTCTTGTTTCTCGGTAATGCGACAGACAGCACTCATCATAGCCACCGGACCAACAGCCACTACTCGGTCTATGTTCAATCCATCAGCCATCAATTTCTCTAAGGCATCGGTGACGAATCCATGCGTTCCATAGGAGCCATCATCGGTGGTCACCAGCAGCCGATCGCTGATTTTCCTCATCTGCTCCTCCAGGATGAGCAGTTGTCTGTTTTTTGCGCCGATGATGGAGACCAATCGGTTGCCAGCGTTCTTCAATGCCTTAGCCACCGGGTAAACCATCGCAGTACCCACGCCGCCGCCGATACACACCACTGTCCCAAAATTCGTCACCTCGCTGGGATTGCCCAGAGGACCAGCGATATCCGTAATCTCTTCTCCTTTTTCCAAGCTCCCCAGTTTCTTGGTGGAATTGCCCACCTCCTGTAAAATGATGCTCAATGTGCCCTTTTCTTCATCCTGTTCCACCACAGTGAGGGGAATGCGCTCGCCTTTCTCACCGCAACGCACGATAACAAATTGTCCAGGCTTAACCTTCTGAGCAATCTCCGGTGCACTCAGTACTAACTGCTTAATTTCCGGGGTTAGTTCCCTTTTTTCTGATATGTAAGCCATCTTCCCTCCCAGAGGCTCCAGGAAGTTAGTGTCTCTAATTATCTCTCAAATTTAGGAGTTATTAAAGAAAAACTCTATCTCTTTCTTGGCGTTAGCCAGTGAATCTGATGCGTGAACAGCATTCTGAGTCTTGCTGGTACCATAACTCTCTCTTAGCGTGCCTTCTGCAGCTTCACTGGGGTCGGTTGCCCCCACTGTTTTTCTCAAATAACTTACTGCATCTCTTCTCTCTAACAGTGCTACCACTATTTGTCCTGAATCCATAAATCGCAATAGATCGGCGAAAAACGGTTTGCCCTTATGCACTGCGTAGAATTCCTCTGCCTCTTGGGATGTAAGAGAGAGGGTTTTAGTCTGGCGAACTGCAAAGCCTTCCTGCTTAACCCTTCCTATGATCTCTTCTGCCTTGGCCACAGCATTGGGTTTAATAATCATTAAGGTCTGTTCCATTTGCCACTTCCTTAGTGCAACCAGCGAGCAACGTCGTTGAAAGTTACATAAGCCATTAGCAAAACGATAATTGCCAGCCCAATCTTAGTCGTCGCCAGTCTCAACTTCCTGGGAATAGGTCTTCTGATAGCACCTTCGACCAGTAGAAATAGAATCACCCCTCCGTCGACGATGGGGATAGGAATGAGATTAATCAGTCCTAAGTTGATGCTCAAAAAGGCAGCGAAGCCGAACAGGTTTTTCCATCCCCAGCGCGCGGTTTCACCAGCCATTTGAGCGATGAGCATGGGGCCACCCAAAAGACGAGGAGAGATCTGCCCCGAAAGTAATCC
>DAOWIT010000004.1 GCA_030640765.1 Candidatus Latescibacterota bacterium
CGATCTCCTCATCTGTGATGGCGAAAGGGGAATCGCCTTAGCCGGAGTCATGGGTGGGTTGAATTCGGAGGTATCGGATCGCACTCAGCATGTCCTCCTGGAGAGCGCCTATTTTGACCCCAAGGTAGTTCGGAAAGGAGCGAAGAACCTGGGGATTTCCACCGAGGCCTCGCAGCACTTTGAACGAGGAGCTGACTACAACGCCACTATCAAGGCCTTGGATAGGGCAGCTGGACTGATCGCCGAAATTGGGGGAGGAACTGTAATTCCAGGAGTCATTGATGCCTACCCCGAGAAACAGACACCTCCAATTCTGAAATTGCGTACCAAGCGGGTAGAGCAGGTCCTTGGGGTTGGAATCTCCAGGCAGCAGACGGCGGAAAGTCTCCGTTCTCTGGAATGTGAGGTCTCTGATGATAACGGTGTTCTGGTGGTGAGGCCTCCCAGTTTTCGGCCAGACCTGACTCGGGAGATAGACCTGATCGAAGAGGTAGCCCGGATATTCGGTTACGATCGAATACCTGCCGCAGACAGGGTCTCTGGCGGCCTTGGGGTCGAAGAATTGCCTCAACATCTGCTGGTTGAGCACATCAGAGAGCTTTTGATGGCCTCGGGACTGACTGAAGTGGTCACCTCCAGTCTGGCCGATCCCGAGGCCTTACGAACAGTGGAACCGGACATAGAGCCGATTTCCCTCTCCAATCCTGCCAGCCGGGAAATGTCCGCCCTCCGTTCTACCTTGGTTTCCAGCTTACTGGAGGTAGTCTGCTGGAATCTGAACAGAAAGGCCCAGACGGTAAAAATATTTGAGGTAGGGAAGGTTTTCTTTCCTGCTGAGGATTCAACTGCCACGGAAAGATTGCAGATCGGAGGGGCACTCACCGGGCAGAGAAGGGAACAACACTGGGAGCAGAAAGACTGCCAGGTGGATTTCTTCGATACTAAGGGCATTTTACAGACAGTTCTGGGGGAGACGATCTCTGGTAAACTGGCTGTAAAGGCTATCTGCTGCCCCTGTTATCAGGAGGGGGAAGCGGTTCAACTCCTGCTGAACAACGATATTCTGGGAACCTTTGGTAGGGTCGCTCCTCAGGTGTTGACCCGGTTTCAGATAAAACAGCCGGTCTACATCTTTACCTTGGAGTTTGACAGCCTGCTGCGACACTGGCAGAGGGAGAAAAAATTCTGGCCCCTGCCTCGATATCCTGCTGCCCAACGGGACATCGCTGTTGTGGTAGATGAACAGGTGGAAACAGAGCATATAGTCCAGACCATTGAGGCCGTTGATCCCCGCTTGATTGAGTTGGTGGAGTTGTTTGATATCTACCGGGGAGATCAGATCCCCAGAGGAAAAAAGAGCCTTGCTTTTTCCCTCATCTTCCGCTCTCCTGAAGCCACTCTCTCAGAAGCAAAAGTGGAGAAGTTTTTCCAGAAAATAGTGAATAGGTTGAGGAAGGAGTTCAACGCCCAACTTCGTTCTCAGGAATAGACCCTGGAATAACACAGAGGAAAATCAGATATGGAGAAGTTGCTCAACATTAACATAAATAGAAAACATCTGTGTGATTCCGTGGTGAATTGTTATCAATACAGAAAGGGAATAAACTATGGGATTAGAAGCCTTAAACCATTTAGAGATAAAGATCAAAGAGTCAGTAGAGTTAAACCAACGCTTGTGGGAAGAAAACAGGGACATGCTCCAACAAAACCGAGAGTTACAGGGCTGCTTGGAAAAATGTAACCATGAACTGGAGAAGTCGCGAGCAGAAAATGAACAGTTCAGGCAGCAATACGCTCCCTTAGCAGAAAAGAGAGAACAGATAAGAACTCAAATAGAAAAGATGCTTGCCAGAGTCGATTCAGTGATATCTTAGGTTTTCCACTGGACTGAAGAAGACTTCTGTAAGCGGAGAACTCTTTGCCAATTTTGTGTACGATGTTATGAATAGTAGTAAAACAAATCCGGACTTCACTGAAAGCTCGCCTCAACAGAATTCAGTAACTGTGAACATATTAGGGACTGAATATCTGATAAAGGGAGATGCCGATCCAGACTACATCAGGAAGATGGCTCGCTATGTTGATGAAAAGATGAGAGGAATAAAAGAGGGTTCCTCTGTTAGGTCATCGCTGGTTAAGATAAGTATATTAGCTGCCTTGGATATTACTGATGAGCTACTCAGAGAACGGGCAGAGAAACAGGCACTAAAGTCAGGAGTAGATAGAAAAGCCACAGAACTTGCCCGACTGCTTGACCAACAGATGGGCAAGATAGTGAGTGTCGGCAATTAGATGGCAGATTATCTGGATGAAGCTCCCTGTGGACCGCAGAAAGAGCGATTAGATCTTTCCGGGTAATTTAGTGAAGTTTGCTTAAGAGTTCCCCGCTTCCGTTGGCTAATGAAGTCTGCGGGATCATAGCATCTCGTAGAGAGAGTAAAAGCCACGAGCCGGGGATTTTTTATATAATCAGGACGCAGATTTTCGCTGATACACGCAGAAAACTACTTTCTCAAGTTTAGCATAAACTCTATAGAAGATTTTAATAATTTTCTCGGTTAGTTCTTTATATTTAAAATCTTGACAATCTGCGTTCATCTGCGTCCCAAATGGAAATTTCTATACTATGTACTTAAGGAGGTAGATAAATATGGTTGTGAATCAAGCACTTATATGGATTGTCAGCCTTTTGGTAATTGGTGTAGGAGCTTTTGTTGCAGGCTGGATAATTAACAACAAGATGGGCCAGAGCAAGATTGCTAATGCCAATGCCTTTGCTGAACAGATAATTGCCGATGCGAAGAAAGAGGCCGAGAACATGAAGAAGACAGGTCTATTGGAGGCAAAAGAGGAGTGGCATAAGGCAGAAATACAGTTTCAGACAGATACCCAGCGCAAAAGAGAGGAATTGCAGAGATCAGAGGCTCAAATAACAGGACGGGAAAGGGAACTGGATAGGAAAGCGGATATCTTGTCCGGCCAAGAGAAAGGCCTGAAGGAATGGGAACGTGAGTTGGCAGGTAAAGAGAAGAGGTTGAAGCTCAGAGACCAACAGCTCTCTTCCATAATCAAAGAGCAGAATGTGAAGCTGGAGCGGATTGCAGGGATGAGCGCGGAAGCAGCCAAGAGGCTATTGATGGCCAACTTAGAGCAGAAAGCCAAAAAAGAGGTTGCCCGAATGGTTAAAGAGATAAAAGATCAGGCCATCACAGAGGCGAGCAGAGAAGCAAAGGAGATCGTTACTTGTGCTATCCAACGCTGTGCCACCGACCATACAGTGGAAACCACTGTTTCCGTTGTTCCCTTGCCTAACGACGATATAAAAGGCAGAATCATCGGACGGGAAGGCAGAAACATTCGGGCCTTTGAAAATGCCACCGGGATAGATGTTATCGTGGATGATACCCCGGAAGCGGTGATCCTCTCTGGATTTGACCGAATCAGAAGGGAGATTGCCCGCATCGCCCTGGAAAGATTGTTAGCCGACGGAAGAATTCACCCAGGGCGAATCGAAGATGTAGTGGAGAAGGCAAAAAAGGAGATGGAAGAGATGATCAAGGAGGCTGGTGAACAGACAGCCTTTGAAGTAGGGATTCAGAATCTACATCCTCAGTTGATAATGCTGTTGGGAAAACTAAAATATCGCACCAGCTACGGGCAGAATGTGTTGCAACATAGTAAAGAAGTGGCCTATCTTGCTGGTTTAATGGCTTCTGAGCTGAGGTTGGATGTTACCGTGGCCAAACGGGCTGGGCTGCTTCACGATATAGGCAAGGCGGTAGATCACGAGGAAGAGGGCACACATACCCAAATCGGTCTCGAATTGGCAAAGAGATATAATGAAAGCCCTATGGTGCAAAATGCTATTGCTGCCCACCACGAAGATGTCGAACCCACATCTCCTATCTCTATTCTGGTTCAGGCTGCCGATGCCGTTTCAGGAGCTAGGCCGGGGGCTAGAAGAGAAACCCTGGAAGGCTATATTAAACGGTTAGAGAAGTTAGAAAATATTGTAGACTCCTTCGAAGGAGTGGAAAAATGCTACGCCATCCAAGCAGGTAGAGAGATAAGGGTCATAGTTAACAGCGATATAGTCGATGACGCCTTGGCAGAGCAACTGGCGGGCGATATAGTGGAAAAGATAGAGTCGGAGATGGAATATCCCGGCCAGATTAAGGTGACGGTTATCCGGGAAGTGAGGGCTGTTGACTACGCTAAATAGCTAAATAGGAGAAGAGAATGTCAAATTCCAAAGCTCAAATGCCAAAGAAAATCCAAATGACCAAATGTAAAAGCAGCTTATAGACAATTTCTTTTGGACATTTGGACTTTGAGCTTGATTGGACATTTGGATTTTGACATTTGACGTTGGTTTATCAACTGTGCCTTGGTGGCTAAATCAGAAAGGACTACTAAGTGAAACTTCTTTTTATTGCTGATATCTACGGCCGGCCAGGAAGAAGGGCAATCTGCCGCCTGCTTCCCTCTCTGTTTGACCAATACAATGTAGATATATGTGTTGCCAACGGCGAAAATGCAGCCGGTGGCTTTGGGATCACGGAGAAAATCGCCGAAGAACTGTTCTCATATGACATAAATGTTCTCACCAGCGGTAACCACATATGGGACAAAAAAGAGGTACTGCCTTACCTGGAAAGGTCGGAATATCTGCTTCGGCCGGCAAATTATCCCCCCACCGTAGTGGGCAAAGGGGCGGTCGTTTTTCAAACGCCTTCTGGGGTCCTGGTGGGGATACTTAACCTTCAGGGCAGGACTTACATTCGCGAGCTGGACTGTCCCTTTCGGATAGGAGACAAAGAGATTGCCCGATTGAGGCAGCAGACGAATGTGATTGTGGTGGACTTTCACGCCGAGGCCACCTCAGAGAAAATAGCTATGGGCTGGTACTTGGACGGCAGAGTCAGCGCAGTCATCGGTACCCATACTCACGTGCAGACCTGCGATGAGACTATTCTGCCGCAGGGGACCGCCTATATTACAGATGTGGGTATGACTGGCCCCCATGACTCAGTCATTGGAGTTCGGAAGAAGATAGCCATTGATCGTTTCCTTTCCCAGATTCCACTTAAGTTTGAATCGGCCAAGGGGGATGTTAAATTATGTGCCGTAGTGGTAGATGTGGACGAGCAATCGGGCAAAGCTAAAAACATACAACGTCTAAGGATAGATCTGTAGTAACAAGTCAGCCACAAAACCACTAAGACACCAAGATTAAATAATAAACACTCCCTTTGTGCCTTGGTGCCTTAGTGGCTAAGATATGGGAAAATAGAGGGACCCTTATGAACAGCTACTTGCAGCAACCTTGCACTGTCTCCGAAATAACCAGACAAATTAAAGAGTTATTAGAGACCAACTTGCCCACACTCTGGGTCCAGGGGGAGATCTCCAATTTTACCCGTCACAGCTCTGGCCATCTCTATTTTACCTTAAAGGATGAGTACAGCCAACTGAGGTGTGTGATGTGGCGAGAACGTAGCCAGAGGCTCTTTTTTACCCCCCAGCATGGCATGAAGGTCTTGGCCCAAGGAGACATCACCGTTTACGAACGGGCAGGCCAGTATCAACTGAGTGTACGCCAACTGCAACCAGCAGGGATAGGAGAACTGGAGCTTGCCTTCGAGCAATTGAAACAGAAGCTTCGAACTGAAGGACTCTTTGACGAAGAACACAAGAGACCCTTGCCGGAATTTCCCCAGATAGTAGGGGTAGTAACCTCACCTACAGGGGCAGCTATAAGAGATATCTCCCAGATTATCGGCCGAAGGGCTCCCTGGGTTCAGGTGATTCTCCGTCCCACCTTGGTGCAGGGTGAAGGAGCCGCCGCCGATATCGTCCAGGCTATCAATGAATTTAACCAATATGGTGAGGTGAACTTGCTGATTGTCGGCAGAGGGGGAGGTTCTCTGGAAGAACTGTGGGCCTTCAACGAGGAAATAGTTGCCCGGGCAATCTACCGCTCCCGTATTCCGGTGATCTCCGCTGTGGGCCACGAGGTGGACTTCACCATCGCCGATTTTGTGGCTGACCGAAGGGCACCCACCCCTTCTACGGCAGCAGAACTGGCAGTGAGAGATAAGAGCGAATTGCAGAACTTAATCCGCCTGCTTCAACAACGGGCCACAGATAGCTTATTGCGAGACATCAAAGATGCCCAGACAAAGGTTGACATGCTGGTTTCCAGTTATGCTCTCCGGAGATTTGAGGACAGTTTAGACCAACAGCTACAGAGGATGGATGAATTAAGCGGTGCTCTGGGTAAAGGTCTTGACCGTGTAATGATGGGGAAAATTAGCTCTTTCAGGGAGGTAGCAGGCAAACTCAATGTCTTAAGTCCGCTTTCTGCTTTTCAGCGAGGTTTCTGCGTCTGTCAGAAGTTGCCAGAGATGACGGTTGTTAAAGAGAGTACCGCACTAAATGTTGATGATTTGGTTAAATTGCGTTTCAAGATAGGCAGTGCCCTCTGCGGAGTGGAATCAGTGGAGGAGTGATTTGTGCCTATTAACCTTTGGTGCTATTTGCTGATGGACAATATTTAGTGCCTGGCCGGTGTTTTTCAGAGGTCATTTCTTCCGGATATGAGGTTGATTGACTCGTAGAAAGTCGCATTTTCCCTCCCCAGGGGGGATTATATGACTTCTTACGAGAGGATCAAGGTTAAATGTCAAGGACTAAAGAATTATTGCGGAACCTGGATATTCCCCTTCTGACAGTCACCCTGCTGCTGGTTGGGTTTGGGATTATTATGATTTACAGCGGTACTTACGGCAGTGAATCAGCAGGGATGAGGGGACTTTACCGAAGGCAGGCGCTTTGGGCATTGCTCTCAGCAGGGGCAATGGCGGCTGTTATTGCTTTGCCCAACAAAGTGTTCAATGCCTTCGGCCATTTCATATATGGGATTGCTATTCTGCTGCTTCTGGTGACCCTTTTCGTGGGGGTTAAAGGCAGGTGGTTGATGATTGGCCCATTGAGATTTCAACCTTCTGAGTTTGCTAAGATTGCGACTGTCATATTCCTGGCTCGTTATCTTTGTCGCAAGGAACAGTTCTCACCGAGGCGGGTTCTGACCTGCTTTGTGATCTGTTTTGTACCAATGCTTCTGGTGGCCAGACAGCCGGACCTGGGGACCTCACTGGTTTTCGTGGCAGTTTTCTTCCCCATTCTCTACTGGGCGGGACTTAAGCCCTTATACCTATTCTTTATCCTTGCTCCTCTGATTAATATTCTCTGTGCCTTCTCATGGGTTTCTTGGGGCGTTTTTGTAGTTGTGCTTCTGATAGTGATCTATCTTTCCCGCCCCTCCTTTGCCACGGCAGTCTTTCTGATAGTGCTTAACCTGGCGATTGGGATCGCTGTGCCGGTGCTATGGGGGAGACTTCAGAAATATCAGCAGGAGAGAATATTCAACTTTCTTGATCCTAATCGTGACCCATTGGGAGCTGGCTACCAGATTATTCAATCGAAGGTAGCCATTGGATCGGGAGGAATTCTGGGGAAAGGCCTCCTTCAAGGCACTCAAACCAAATTGGCCTTTCTGCCCAGGCAACATACCGATTTCATATTCTCAGTGGTGGGCGAAGAACTGGGCTTTGTGGGGGCAATATTGGTTCTGCTTTGCTTTCTTTTCATCATCTGGAGAGGTATTAAGATCGCCGCCTCAGCCAAGAATAAATTTGCCGGTCTTCTGGCTGGTGGATTAGTTTCTATCTTAGCCTTTCATGTCTTGGTTAATGTAGGAATGGCCATGGGGATTTTGCCGGTGACAGGGCTGCCGCTGCCTTTTTTAAGTTACGGAGGTTCTTCTTTGATGACCAATATGCTATTGGTGGGCCTTCTGCTTAACATAGGGATGAGACGACATGAATATTGAACCCAAATTCGGAAAAGTCTACCACCTGGCAGCCCACGAATTCATTCGTGGGGCTAAGAAGCGCGTTAATGAAAGAAGTTAACCGTTTTAACGGTTTAATGGGGGGAGTATCTTTTGCTCTCCCATGTTTTGATTGCGGTGTTTTTCAGATCGCCCAGGTTCCTGACCGAGAAACCGATAAATCGGTTGCAGGTGGTCTTTTGTCTTGATACCCACGATTAAAATCGTGGGCTTAACTTAGCTTCACCCCCTGAGCTATATGTGCTGAGGCGCTTCGATTGTAACTGATTTTCCCCACCAGCAATGTTCTAATTTGCATTACCTAACAGATAAGAGAATTTTCCCTGTGCTTGCGCCAACGCCATAAATGAACTCTTCCAAATGTGGGTTGAAAGATCAACAGTTCGTATCGGAATCTCACGGAATTACACAGAGGTCTTTCATCAACTAATCTTCGTAGAACAACTTTCCCATCGATAGTCTTTTTCTGTAATAGTCCGTGGTTATCTGTGGTGGACTATTGCCTTATTTCCCGCCTGTTAGCTCCAGTGCCTTTTTGAAATCTTCATAGGCCTCCTGTTTCAATCCCAGCTCTCTTTTAGCCTCAGCACGCTTGCTATAAGCGTCGGCATTGCCTGGCTGAAAGCGAATAACCTCTGTAAATGCATCTATTGCCTTCCGGTAATCTTCCAGCATAGTATATGCAATACCCGTACTGAACAGCACCTCTGTGTCTTCCGGGTCAAGTTGGATTGCCCTTTTCAAAGCGTCGAGTGCCCGTTGGTATTCTTCCTTCTGTATCAGGACAAGTCCCAGGTTAAAAAAGACATCTTTGTTTGTGCTGTCAAGCTCTGCTGCTTTCAGGAATGCCTGCTCAGCCTTGGCATATTCTTCCTGATTGGAATAGCATACGCCCAGGAAACGGTAGGTGTCTTTGATCTGGGGGGCAAGTTGTTTCACTTCTTCCAACAATTGAGCTGCCCGGTCATATTTCTGTTTTTGGGTCATGAAATACAAGGCCAAGTTAAACTGTGCTTTTGTGTTCTTGGGGTCGATCTGCCTGGCTTTCTGGTAAGCTTCTAACATGGGTTCCTCTTGGTTGAGTTTGCCATAGATATAGCCTATGTTATTGTATGCCGGTGCTGAACCGGGATTTATTTGAACCACCATCTTAAACCTGCTCAATGCCTCCTCCCACTTTCTCTGCTTAATAAGTTCAACACCAGCATTATAGTATACGGTCTCAAAATAACTCGTCTGGCCTTTAATCTCAGCTGGGAGATTAGGATCAGGGGGTGGCTTTTCACCAGATGCAAGCCGCGGGTAGGTGAATTTACTCTTTTGCTTCCCATCTATAAACATATAGGTTACGCCTTTGGACCAATACGCCCATTCGACTATTACTTGACCATTGGACTCCAAGGTGTAAATTCCCTCGGGTTGCCCAAGTGTTCTGTAAATTTTCGCCATATCTCCTTCGTAAATGCTCGCCGTATCTCCAGTGAGATTAGCAGGACTGATCCTTATCTCTATTTTTGTTGGGTCGATGTTAAGTGCTTTGTCGAATTGTTGGCAAGCCATCTCATGTTGTTTCAGGTGGACATATACCTTGCCCAATGCCATATGGGCGTCTGGGTTTTCAGGTTCCTCTTCCACCGCAATCTGGTACTGTTTGAGTGCCTCGTCGTATTTTCCCTGACTCAGATAGATATTTCCCCCAACGATATGGGGATTTCGAGGGGTACAACTAATAAGGGAAAGAGCGATAACCCCTACTGCCGCGAAATTGATCAATCTATGGCTCATTTTTCTCCTCCTTCGCAATGCTGACACTTGTAATAGTTGTCGAAGGCTATTTTTTGGAGCCTTCGTCTAAGATCTCTGTGGATCTTTGCACTTCAATCTTGATTGATTCGCGAAAAGTCCTTTTTTGTCATGCTTGTCGAAGCATCTGATAAGCTACTGTAATTCATCAATACATCAGATTCCTCACGGAGCCTGCCCTGAGCAGGATGAGATTCTTCGCGGAGCCTGTGCTGAACGATAGTGAAGTGCTCAGAATGACAAGCGGCGAAGGGTTCGGAATGACAACTTTGCTACTTTTTACGAGACAATCAATGTTCAATGTTCAATCTTCAATAGTTTTTTCAGCTCTGCTAAGGCCTGTGCCCGGTGGCTTAGTTTGTTTTTCTCTGCTGGGCTGAGTTCAGCAAAGGTTTTCCCCAGTGAGGAGACAACAAAGATGGGGTCATACCCGAACCCCTGACTACCCTGGGGATTTTCAGCGATAAATCCTTCGCATTCGCCTTCCACTGTCCAGACGCCACCCCGGGGAGAAGCCAAGGCGATCACGCAGCGAAAGCGGGCAGTCCTTTTCTCCACCGGCACCCCTCTTAACAGCTCTAACAGCTTTTGGTTATTCTGTTTATAAGTTGCTTCCTGCCCGGCGAAACGAGCGGAGAAGACTCCGGGAGCGCCCTCCAGCCAATCAACCTCCAGACCTGAATCATCGGCAATGGCAAATAGTCCTAAGGAACGGGCTACTTGAGAGGCCTTCTTGACTGCATTCTCTTCTAAGCTGCTGCCGTCTTCTTCTACCACCGGGAAGTGTTCGAAATCATCAGCGCAGCGAAGCTTTATCCCTGTCTGTTTCAGGATACTGCGGATTTCTTTGATCTTGTCTCTATTTCTGGTTGCCAGTACCAGTTCTTTTGGCGGTTTATCCAAGTTTCAACACCTCTCGCTGCAGTTGAAATAACTGGGTTATCCCTTCTTTAGCCATGGTGAGCATCTGGTTCATAAATTCTAAAGAGAAGGGTTTTCGCTCAGCCGTGCCCTGTATCTCCACGATCTCACCTAAGGGGACCATAGCTATATTCATATCTACTTCGGCCTTGGCGTCCTCTTCATAACAGAGGTCCAACAGGGGAGTGCCGTCCACGATGCCGACGCTGACAGCGGCTACCTGGTTGAGGATAACGTCTTTTTCGATGAGTTTCTCTTTGTGCATCTTCTCTACGGCGTCGTAAAGGGCTACCCAGGCGCCAGTGATCGAGGCGCTGCGAGTGCCGCCGTCGGCCTCAATCACATCACAGTCAATCTGGATAGTCCTTGCACCTATCCGCTCCAAGGCGACGACCGCCCGTAAGGTTCTTCCGATCATCCGTTGAATTTCCTGGGTTCTTCCCCGCATCCCTTTGTTGGCTATCTCTCTGGAAATCCTGTTTTGAGTCGAACGGGGCAGCATCCCATACTCAGCAGTCAACCAGCCTGTGCCCATTCCCCGGAGGAAAACAGGTACTCTCTC
>DAOWIT010000094.1 GCA_030640765.1 Candidatus Latescibacterota bacterium
ACCTCAACCCGATGTTGGCGTAGAAGTCCTATTATTGCTCTTCTCAACTTATCAATGCCCCAGTCGTTGAGGGCGGAAGTGAAAATTCCTCCGGGATATCTTTCTTGGATCCTGGAGAGTGATTTCAGATCTGTTACTAAGTCGGATTTGTTTAAAACGAGGATGGTGGGCTTTTCTGTCATTTGAAGTCCATCGAGGATACTTTCCACTGTGATGATTTGCTCTTCGAAACGTGACAGAAAAGCATCTACCACATGCAAAAGTACATCTGACTCAACAGCCTCTTCCAAGGTGCTGTGGAAGGAAGCGATCAGATGGGGAGGAAGTTTTTTGATAAAGCCCACCGTGTCGGTGAGAAGGGCTCTCTGATGGGAGGAAAGGTCAATTACCCGGGTCATAGGATCAAGGGTGGCAAAGAGGCGGTTCCCCACATAGGCAGATGGCACTTCCGAGAGTCTATTTAGTAATGTGGACTTCCCCGAGTTGGTATAGCCAACCAGGGCAACCCTGAACATACTGGACCTTCTTTTCCTCTGAGTCTTTCTGCTCTTTTCAATCCGGTCGAGTGCTCGACGGAGATTAGTTATTCTGTTTTGGACCTGTCTTCGGTCAACCTCCAGCTGAGTCTCCCCTGGTCCTCGGACACCGATTCCGCCCACCTGGCGAGATAGGTGGCTCCATTGTCTGGTGAGTCGGGGCAACAGATATTGTAATTGAGCCAGCTCCACTTGAATCTTCGCCTCTTTACTTCGGGCCCGGCGGGCGAAGATATCCAGAATCAGCCCGCTGCGGTCAACGATTTTAACCTTAGTGACCCGCTCTAAATTTCTGACCTGAGCCGGGGAGAGATCATCATCAAATATGATGAGATCCGCATCTAAACTCTCCGCCTCTGAGGCTAAGTGGGAGGCTCTGCCTTGGCCAATATAGAACGCCGGGTCCAGCCGTCCGCGTTCCTGCACCACCCTGCGGACAACCTGAGCCCCAGCGGTCTCAGCAAGAAGAGCCAGCTCATCCAAAGATTCCTCCACCTCCCGCCTGTCTGCGTGGAGGAGATTAACCCCGATAATGATAGCCTTTTCCATTTCTTCTACTCGTGCTATTTATGTTAGAAATCAGCTCCCAGGGAGAAACAGCTCACGGGTCTTGACGACTCTGACTTCCAGGCGTTATCAAAGCGGAGAAGGACTATGCCCAGATTGATCCGGACACCAAAACCCCAGGTTATCAAATACATATCGCGACTGATCTCTTCAGGCCAGCCGTCCCAGGCCGAACCAGCGTCGGTAAACAGTACCCCTTGAATATTTCGCAATCTCAAAGGCAGGGGCCAGCCGAAAGCAAGATAAGGAATAAACGGATACCTGAACTCGCAGTTTGCCAACAGGTACCTGGTCCCGGAGAGTTGGTAATAGCTTGCTCCTCGCAGGGGAGTGGGGAAGTTGGCAAAATAGAAATCTCCAATAGTGCTGACCTCTCTGCGGCTATACTTAGCATTGATCCAGTTATCCAAGCCGCCAACAAAGAAATGTTGCGGGTCCTTGCCTGTGCTTGCTCCTCCGGATAGCCGGAAGGCAAAGGTGTACCTTTTGTTCATTCTAAGATACCGGCGATGATCGAAGTATAAGGTGGTGAAGGAAGGACTGTCTTTGCCCAGATCAAGGCTGTGCTGGACAGAAACCAGGGAACGAGAGCCGTTCACCGGTCCAGTTCCACCCCAGATGGCTGTGTCATTTGCCAAAGAGAGCTCTAACAGCAAACAGCGCATAGTTCCGGGAGCCTCTGGCATCCAATAATAGTAGTCCCGTTTCACAGTGAGAGAGAGCAGCTCCGCATCTATACGACTGAAGCGAGTGAAGGGTCGCGAGACGATGAGAGCTCCTCCGTAAACCCGGTCGTAGAACCATTCATAGTCCTTTGTCCAGTAGTAGTTACCAAAGTTGAACAGGGCAGCACCATAATCCGTCCGTCGTTTCAGATAGTAGTAAACAAACTGAAGGTTGCTGTTCTGTAACGAGTAAAATAAGTCACCGTAGAAAACCATCCGATGGTTGCCCAGAATATCACTAACCACCACCAGACCCTGTCCCTCTGGTCCCCAGTAGCTGCTGTAGCCGATGCTGATGTTTATGATGTCGGGGGAAAATTTTGGCCTGTATTTTTTTGGAACAGCAGTCTGCGCAGGCAGAGGTGTTTGCTGTTCGGTTGTGTCTGCCTCGGTCGAGACAGCCTTAGTGGTTAAATACCCCTGTTTTTCCAGACGAAAAGGGGTTGGCTCAAGTTCTGTTCCAAATTCGGGGAATGGACTCTCTAAGGTGAAGATATCCCAGCCTCTTTCTTGAAAGGCCGAGAAGGCTATTTTCCTGCCATCTGGCGACCAATCGGGCTGGAAACAGCCGGTCAGGGCATTAGTAACGGGCACTACCCTTATGCTGTCCACATCAGTAATATCGGTCACATAGATATTGTAAATCCCGTTTCGGTCTGAAGAAAAGGCCAATCTTCTGCCATCCGGTGACCAGGTGGGAGAGAGATCGCTGAAGGGAGAAGTGGTGATTTGAGTTAGG
>DAOWIT010000151.1 GCA_030640765.1 Candidatus Latescibacterota bacterium
GGAAAGGCATAGATCTGTCCGTGGGGATGGGGCATAGTCACCCCGATGACCTCACCTTTGTTCTCGAACTCTAAGACATACTTGATCTCCGGCCTGCTTCCCAACTCCTGATAGCGAGATTTCCAGAGGGCTATTAGTTTAACTATGTGATCAACGGGAAGTTGAGCTAAAGAAGAATTGTGTTCTGGGGTGTAGAGCACCACTTCACAGGCCCCCACAGCCTTCTCTGTTCGGAACAGCTCGGTCCCCTCTATGTCCGCTTGGGGAGGAGGAATAGAAAAGGTAGGAAAATCATTGGGATAAATATAAACATCGTAGTCGGAAGGGACCCGCCCTGACCCCGGACAGAAAGGACACCAGTCTTGGGGCATCTGGGGACGCTCCATCCGATGGGTGGCCGTGACTACCCATTCTCGCAACACCGGATTCCAACGCAACTCTGACATCTTCAGTCAACTTTCTTCAGTCTGAATTCTAACTTCACCGTCTCCCTTCGTACCACTTTCACCTGAATGTGGCGAGGGGAAGGTGAATATCCTGGTTTAGTCACACTAACAGTGTATTGCCCCTCTTTAACCTTCCCAATAACCCCGTCGGTTACACTTCCAGAGAGTTCCCCATCTATGTAGATAGCTGCACCTTTAACATCGGAGCAAACCCAGATAGAACCGTGAGAATCTGAATGGGGCTGAAAACTTCTCGTAAGGTAAAGGGTCACTGCCAACCCTACCAGAACTACCAATCCCAGCAGAATTGTATCCAGAACCCTCCTCTTACGGCTGGAGTGGCGTCTGGAGTGTTTGGAGCGAGACTTTTTTCGTCGAACAGTCTTTTTTCTCCTGGCCTCTATCTGCTCCGGGGTAAGCCATTCCACTTTGCCATAATGGTTCAGATACTTCTGCAGGCCCCGTTCTTTATAGAACTTCTCCTGTTCTTCCAGGACAATCTGCTGTCTATCCGCTTCCAACTGTTTTTGCTTTTCCTCTTGTTCCTGCAGTTGTTTTTGACGAGATTCTTCACTCTCAGCCTGTTCAAGCTCTCTCCGCACTTTCTCTCTGAGCTGGCGTTCTTCATCGGGTGATAACACCACTACTTTCCTCCCTTCCGGCTCAAGCATCCCCCAAATTACTTAAGCCTATTAAAAGCAGCCTGTATTCATTTGAGTTGTCACACACTCAAGATATCAAATAGAGGATATACACACCATAGTGCTTAACTTAAATAATATATACAATAGCTGCTTAAAAGTCAACCCTTTTTTCTCTCGGTGAAGATATCTACCAGACCCTTAAGACAGAATATCAGAAATATGACTCCCTGGGGTTTTATGTCCTCCGTCTTTTTCAAAAGAAGGAAATCTTGAACTGCCCGGATATGGTCTATAGCCGATGTGGCATCTATCGAGAACCTGGTGACATCTGCTACCCGAGAGTGAATTATCGAAAACAACTCCCTAACATTCTCCAGAAACTGATCGTGGTGCTCATTCTCGAAATTGTATCGTATCTTTTCTATAGAAGAGGCGAGTTGGTGTCTAAACTGAAGCAAAAACTTTGAATTTGCAAGAATCTGTTTCTGAGCATCCCTCAACATTTTGCTGGCCCGTTGGACCTGTTTGAGTTCCTCTTGGGTAAGAAGCTCATAAAACTGGTTTTTGGCTCCCAATACCCGGCAGACAGCGTTTAGAATCTGCAATCTGATGACGGGGGAATTGTAGTGCTCCAAGTTCATTATAGTTCGGGGAATTATTCTATTGTCCTTCAGTTTGCTCAATGCCTCAACGAGATTAGGGAAGGTAAACCGGTTGAACGGAGCAGAGAATTGTCGGAAGAGGTGCTCTTTGCCCTCTTCATCCCCGATATCCGCCAGAGCCATAATAGCGCTATTTCTGACTCTTATGTCCGGGTCATCTAATGCCTTCAATAATGGGGCAATCCCCTCCTTACTTCTTATTTTTCCCAAGGCCTGTGCTGCCTCAGGCCGGATATCTGACTCGCTGTCGTTCAGCTTCGCAGCCAGGTGAGGAATGGCCTCGATTTGCTTGGTTTCTCCCAGGGCTTTGGCCGCTTCGCTTCTCACCTGGGGACTGAGATCATCCATGGCTTTCATCAATTTCTCCACTGCCATTGGGCTTTTTGACTTGCCCATAGCAGAGGCATGCCGGGCTCGTTTTTGTTCCCCTTTCACTCGAGAAAACAGAAAAAAGTTATACGCAAATGAGAAGGGATTCCCTCTTCGTATCTGTCCCAACACATACCCTGGACTGGAAGCCTTCTCCTCCCGAACTTTCCTTAACAGGAAAACTGGCACCAGCAGAAGCATCGCACTGACCAGAAAGACCATCTGCAAGTTACCCACCGGGAAGGGACCTATGTTGAACTGAACCGGTTTAAACCACTCCACCAGCCTGCCGCCGATGATCGGGGCTGCACAACTGGCCAAGCCGACTGACGCCGCCCAACCTGCAAAAAAGCCTGTCTTCTCTTCTCCCTGAGGTGCTATCCCATAGAGGAAGTTACTAATGGCCACAAGGAGTCCGGAGGTCACAAAACCGGTCAAGGCCATCACTACAGGCAACAGGATGAAGTTCTCTTTTGAATTGAATATCCACATAATCGGAAGCAACACCCGGGGCACCAGCAGTATCTGCAAGATGGGCTTGTTCCCATAGCGGTCAATAAATTCACCATAGAAACGCAATCCCAAGATAAAACAGACCATCTGGATGTTGTTCAAAATAGCAATGGTCGAATAGCTGAGCTCTATCCTTCTGAGCATAAATACGGTGTAAAAGGGGGCGGCTATCGACACCGCAAAAACCCAGGTAATATAGAAAACCAATAACCGTCTGAAATCTCGATTGCGGAACGGTCCAACCAGCGAGGGCAAAAACCCCGTAAGGGGAGAACTTCTCATCTGAGGAAATGGAACCTTGAACAGGACAACATAGCCGGCGATTCCTGCTACTATTCCCAAACAGAAGACCCAGAGAAATCCCTTATGTCCGCCAACCGCATCCAGGAAACGCCCAGCTCCATAGGCAAATATTATTGCCGTCGTGTAAATGACTATGGTCCGCTTGCTGAGGTATTTTGCCCTTATTTGCTGGGGAATAGCCGTAGCAAACCAGCTTTGGAAAACAGGAGAGACTAAGTGTCCAAAAACTGTTCCCACAGTTATCAAGAATATCAACCCGCCAAGCCACAGATGCTTTGGCAAGATAAGCGGGATAAAGACGATGGA
>DAOWIT010000034.1 GCA_030640765.1 Candidatus Latescibacterota bacterium
ACTAACCCATAGCGGTTACGGATGTTAGCCGGGATCACCACCTGTCCCTTAGGAGAGATAATCACAGTAGCCATAAATTTCCCCCTTTGTACTACAAAAACCAATATTGTAAGACTTTTTTGCAAAACATCCGACATTGGAGTCAGATATTTTAGGCACCACAGGAGCCAATAGTGTAATACCTTTTTGCAAAATATACTACACTGGAGCCAAACATCCAAGAAAAATCTCAGCAGCGGACCTTTGGGCAGAGATTCTTCATTAAGCATTCTGTGCATCTTCCTCTGCGGCAATAGGTTTTGCCCAGCCTTACTAAAGAGCTTTCAAAATCGGAGAATCTTCTGTCTGGTAGTTGATACTCTTTCCACACCTGTTCTAGAGAAAGGAGGACCTGTTGGGGAGACCTGGTTTCCACCAGCCCTAAGTTATTGGCCGTAAGCACTACCAAGCTTTGAGGAAGTGGATCTGCCTTCTTCCATATTCCCCTCAACTCTCTTAGGAAGGTGTTCACAGTAACCTGACCGATTCCGTTGCCCAGCTCTTGAAGTTTTCTCTCTGAATTGCTGGGATTCTCGGCACTATCATGAAGACGATTCAAATCTCCCTGGTATTTCTCCTTCAAGTTTTCCATCACCTCTAACAGTGTGGTGGCGGTATTAGAGTCGTAGCGGACATAACCGCCAGCATCGAGGATCTCCACCAGGTCATCCCAACCGGTCTTGAGGATCTTGTCAGGAGTAAGTATTCCCCGGGCTTCAAACTCCCAGTAAGTGTCGAGCACTATCTTATCGGAGATCCTTGCCCCAAAGAGGATAGAGGCCAGAAACCACTTGAATATCTCAATAGGACTTCCTTTTTCAAGATCAATGTCCAACGAGCTGGAAAAATTTCCTCCCAGCTTTTCAATAAGTGCCTTTACTATCTGTTCACTTCTCATCCTTTTCCGCCTGAGACTCTCATAGAGAAAAGATCTCCCTCTCCCCTACCCTATTCTACTATTCCTATGGTAATCGCTGCCTAAAATGGACAGAGTTGATCTATTGGTTGAGTTTTGCCAAAAGATTTCTAAGAAACTGGACAGCTTTGGCTATATCCGCTACAGGATCGTCGCCCACCTCTCGTTCTATGGTGAGGTAACCCTGGTAGCCGTTTTCCTGCAGAGTTTCGAGGTATTTGGTGAAGTTGACCTTCCCTTCTCCCAACGGGACTTCTTCCGGGCCTCTGTCCGGTCCCACTGCATCCTTAGCGTGGGTGTGAACAATATAGTCTCTGAGGCAGAGGACGCCGGCTATGGGATCAAAGTCCTTCATCACCAGGTTAGCGGGGTCGTAGTTAACTTTCAGCCCTTCACTGTCCACGGTCTCGATGAATTCTCGCATCAACTCTGGCTCTTCGGGACCGGTCTCTGTCGCCAGACAACATTCGCGTTCGACGGCGTAATCTGACAGCTCTTTCAGGGCTTTCTGCATACTTTGCCAGACCAGACTGTCTCTCCCCTCAGGGATAACCCCGATATGGGTGGTTACGATGGACGTCTTCAGGTCTATGCTCAAGTTTAATATTTGCTTGGTTCTTTCTATTCGCCATTCTGTGTCGGCAGGGTCGACGAATCCTCCTCCACCCAGGTCACCGCAAAGGGCGGAGATTTCCAGTCCCAGGGAGTTAACCAGGTGCAGCAGGTCCTGGCGACCGGTTCTGGTCAGGTTTTCCGGATCGAGATCACCGCCCACGGCTGGCAGTTGTACGCCATCAGCACCGATCTGTCTGGCAGTCTCCAGCGCCTGTCTCGTTCCCAAACGAAATGAAGAGGTAATCACTCCTATTTTCATTTGGCTCTCCTTTTTGTTTTAGGTTAAGAAACTTGATTGAATCGTAAAAAGTTCCCACTGTTCATTTCAACGCCAAGACGCAAAGAAAGAAGGTATCCTTTAATAATCAGTTAATTATGTCTCTCGTTTTCTCTCTGCGACTTTGCGTCTCTGCGATAGATTTAGACTTTCTACGAGTCAATCAAACTTGTTTTCTTTGTTCTGGTGTGTATCAGGAGGC
>DAOWIT010000060.1 GCA_030640765.1 Candidatus Latescibacterota bacterium
AGAAAACCATCTTAGGAGAGCACAGATTGTGGGTACTGGGTCGGCAGTTCCCGAAAAGATCCTGACGAACTTTGACTTAGAGAAGATGGTGGATACCTCTGATGAGTGGATCAGAGTGAGAACCGGGATTGAGCGGAGACACATCGCCGACGACAAGACCACCAGTGCAACGATGGCTTTCGAAGCTGCCCAGAAGGCACTAAAAGATGCAGGGATAAAACCAAAGGCAATTGACCACATCTTAATAGCCACTGTCACTCCAGATATGCCCTTTCCCGCTACTGGTTGTATTGTGCAAGAGAGATTAGGAGCCACAAAGGCTGCCGCTATGGACCTCAACGCTGGTTGTTCCGGGTTTATCTATGCCCTTTCCTTAGCGGATGCATTAATTCGCTCTGGCAATGGAGAAAATATTCTGGCCATAGGAGTTGAGACCTTATCCAAGATCACCGATTGGACTGACAGAAATACCTGTGTCTTGTTTGGGGACGGAGCGGGAGCTGCTGTCGTGACCCCCACTGAAGAAAAAGAAAAGGGGTTGATCGCCACGTATACCCGAAGTGACGGCTCCATGGGAAAACTCTTGATGCTGCCTGGAGGTGGTTCCAAAAATCCTACTTCGCTTCATACCATGGAACAGAGGATGCACTTCGTCAAGATGAACGGACATGACCTGTTCCGTCCGGCTATACTCTCTATGGTCGAAGCGGCAGTATCTGTGCTTGAGAAGGCAGATCTAAATTCCGAACAGATCGATTTACTCATCCCCCATCAGGCCAACCGGCGCATCATCGATGCAGTAGCCAAAAAGCTTAAACTCCCCCGGGAAAAAGTCTATGTTAACCTGGATGAGTATGGTAACACATCTGCTGCTTCCATTCCTATTGCCTTGGATGAGGCCAAGCGAAAGGGTGTTCTTAAAACTGACGATCTGGTGTTAATGGTGGCCTTTGGGGCTGGCCTAACCTGGGGAGCAGCTCTGCTGAGAGTTTAGAAAACCTATGGGAAAAACAACCTTCCTGTTCCCTGGACAGGGTTCTCAATATGTAGGAATGGGGAAACAACTCTACCAGAGTTTCCGGTCAGCTCGTAGGGTATATGACCAGGCAAGCAGTCTGCTTGGGTTTGACCTGAAAGATGTTTGTTTCCAAGGTCCGGAAAAGAGGCTAAAAGAGACCAGGTTCACCCAACCGGCGGTATTTGTGACCAGCATTGCCCTCTGTTCTGTCCTGGAAAACAGAGAGATTGCCCCTCAGTTTGTTGCCGGACACAGCCTGGGTGAGTACTCGGCATTGGTCAAAGCTGGGGTAATAGAGTTCTCTGATGCCCTCAGAGCGGTGAAGATTCGTGCTGAACTGATGCAGCAGGTAGAGGAAGAAACCCCCGGGAGAATGGCAGCGATTATAGGGCTATCTGCCGACAAGGTAGCTGAGATCTGTGAACTGGCAAGCTCTTTGGGACTGGTTGTGCCAGCGAATTTCAATTCCCCTGAGCAGATTGTCATCTCCGGGGCGGCTTCGGCAGTAAAGGAAGCAATGAGGTTAGCCCAACAGAGAGGGACTCGAAAAGTAGTTGAACTGCAGGTAAAAGGGGCCTTTCATACTCGTTTTATGGAGACTGTGGCCGCCAGACTGGAAGAGGTGCTTGCTGCCTTCTCTTTGAAAAAGGCAGAAGTTCCCATTATCTGTAATGTGTCCGCCGAGGAGACGACTGATGCAGAAGAGATTCGTAGGCTGTTAGTGAAACAGCTCACGCATCCAGTCAAATGGACCCGGTCGATGCAGAGGATGGTTGCCCTGGGGGTTGACAGAATGGTAGAGGTGGGACCAGGCAGGGTTCTCTGCGGACTGATGCGAAGAATAGACCGCACAGTAGAAGTTCTAAGCGCTGAACAAATTGTTGGTGAAGCTTAAACCCAAATCCGAGGAAGTAGAAGACGATGCAAGGGCTACAGAATAAGATCGCGATAGTAACCGGAGCAGGTCAGGGTATTGGTCAAACAATAGCCGTGCGACTGGCCCAAGAAGGGGCTGAGGTGATAGTTTCTGACATCAACCTACAGGGCGTTGAGCAGACGGCCTCTCAGATAAGACAGATGGACAGGAAAAGTCTGGCCGTAAAGGTGGATGTAGCCAACTTCGAAGATGTACAGGCTATGGTGCAAAAGAGCACCGAGGAATTTGGCCGGGTTGACATCTTGGTTAACAACGCCGGGGTAACCAAAGACAACCTTCTGGTGAGGATGACCCAGCAACAGTGGGATTGGGTGATATCTGTTAATCTCAAGGGCACTTTCAATTGTACCAAGGCAGTTGCTCCCCATATGATGCGAAACAGATACGGGAGGATCATTAACATAGCTTCGGTAATCGGTCTTGTGGGTAACGCCGGGCAAGCCAATTATGCTGCTTCAAAAGCTGGGATTATAGGTTTAACTAAATCTGTTGCCAAAGAATTGGCCTCCAGAGGGATAACCGTCAATGCGGTGGCCCCTGGATATATCCAAACAGAAATGACTGAGCGACTCCCGGAACAAGTTAAAGAGACTCTCCTGAAAACGGTTCCTTTGCGACGGCCGGGTTTGCCTCAAGATGTGGCAGGGGTGGTTGTCTTCCTGGCATCTGATGATGCGTCTTATATAACTGGACAAGTAATTAACATCGACGGAGGAATGGTTATGTGACAGATAAATTGACAATTAACAATTAGCGATTTAAAATGCGCAATCAGTGATTGGTAATGACTAAACAAGAATAGGAGGTAATGCAAATGGGTGTTGAAGACAAAGTAAAGGATTTAATAGTGGAACAATTAGGCGTTAACCCAGAGCAAGTGACACCTGAGGCTGCTTTTGTAGATGATTTAGGGGCTGATTCCTTGGATACGGTGGAATTGGTAATGGCCTTTGAGGAGGAATTTGACATCGAAATCCCAGACGAAGAGGCTGAAAAACTGTTAACTGTTGGAAATGCTGTAAAATATCTCAAAGAACATCAGAAAGCGAGTGGAGAATCTCAATGAGAAAGGTGGCCATCACTGGCCTTGGTGTACTTGCTCCTAATGGTTCTACCATCAGCACATTCTGGGATTCCCTCTCCAAAGGAAAAAGCGGAATAACCAAGATAACCAGATTTGACGTTTCAAAATATTCTTCCCAGATTGCTGGGGAAATCAAAGGATTCGATCCGATTGCCAGTTTAGGCAAGAGGGAGGCCAAGCGGATGGACCTGTTCACACAATATGCGGTCCATACCGCTTTAGCGGCAGTGGCAGATGCTGATCTGAATATTGACCATTGCGCGGAAAGAGTGGGGGTAATCTACGGCTCTGGTATAGGTGGAACCACCACCTTTGAGGAGCAGCATGCCAACTTGCTTCGGAAGGGACCTCGAGGCGTAAGTCCATTTTTTGTCCCGATGCAGATCATTGATATGTCTGCCGGAATGATCTCCATTGTCCTGGGGGCAAAGGGACCCAACTACTCCACTGTTTCTGCTTGTGCCTCCGGTGCTCATGCCATTGGTACTGCCTTCCGGATGATACAGCACGGCGACGCCGATGTGATGGTAACTGGCGGTGCTGAGGCTTGTGTAACCCCTATGTCTCTGGGGGGATTCTGTGCTATGAAAGCCTTATCGCTAAGAAACGATGCGCCAATCAAGGCAAGTCGCCCCTTTGACGCCCAGAGAGATGGTTTCGTCCTGGCTGAGGGAGCGGGAACCTTGATTTTGGAAGAGCTAAATCACGCCCAATCCAGAGGGGCCAGAATTTACGCTGAGGTTGTGGGAGTGGGCTTCACCGCCGATGCCTACCACATAACTGCTCCGGCATCAGATGGAGAAGGAGAAGCCCGAGCAGTGAAGATAGCCCTCAAAGATGCCGACCTTCAACCTCGGGATGTCGACTATATAAACGCCCATGGCACCTCCACAAAATTGAATGATAAGACTGAAACCATGGCGATCAAATCGGTATTCGGTGAGCACGCCAATAAAGTCGCCATCAGTTCAACCAAATCTATGACCGGTCACATGCTGGGCGCCGCTGGGGCGATTGAATTGATAGTCACTGTTCTGACTATGCAAAACGCTACCG
>DAOWIT010000137.1 GCA_030640765.1 Candidatus Latescibacterota bacterium
CAATGCCCCCCACAATGACCCCGGCAAAAGTAAAAGCTCCGCCAACACAGCCAAAAAATAGCATTGGCTTGCGCATAAATGAGATCTGAAACTTAACCACTATTAAGTCCAAAACACCAATCGGTATTCGCCAGAATCCAAAGTTCGACTTACCATATCTCCGAGGATAGACATTTACTTTAACCTCAGCAACATCATATCCCCGCTCGTAAGCCATCACGATCATATATCTGTGCCAATCCTTCCTCCAAGGCAGTTCTTCCACCACCTCTCTTTTGAATGCCTTTATTGAATTCAAATCATGGACAGGAATATGGAATAACCTCCTGGAAAGAAAGTTGTAGACCCCTGAAACAAATTGTCTCGCATATCTCCCTACTTTCCAGCCGGTTACTATATCATAGCCCTCCTTTAGCTTGACAACCAATTTAGGTATATCCTCAGGTAAATACTGTAGATCTGCAGGGAAAAATACGAAAATGTCCCCTGAAGCAATTTCAAATCCAGACAGCAAAGCGTCGGTAATCCCTCTATGCCTTTTATGTCTAATGAGCTTCAGAAATTCATACTTCTTTTGAAATCTCAGAGCTGTTTCATAAGTCCCATCTTCGCTGCCATCGTCCACGAGTATAACCTCGAAGCTCTGGCTGCCCTCGTTTATCTTTATCATGCTGTCAAATTTTTCCAGCAGAAGAGGGATATTTCTCTTCTCGTTCAACGCAGGAATAATCACCGAAACTTCTGGCTCTTTTTCCATTTTCTTTCCTTTTGTCATTATTCAAACAAGTAGTCTATACGACCAACTTCCAAAAAACGAAAGCTCTAACCTTTTCTGTCCTGCTTTCCCAGATATGTCTCCTGAACGAATTATAATTTCCCTTTAGTCGAAAGTACCCCTTTGACTCTCTGCTCGCAGACTGAGGCCAGATCCAGTGCCCGGCCAAAGGCCTTAAACAGCGCCTCGATGCTGTGATGGGCATTGCTGCCCCGAAGAAGATCCAAATGGAGCGTGATCTTCCCATTGTTGGCCACCGCCTGAAAGAACTCCCGCACCAACTCAGTGTCGAATTGGCCTACCTTTGTTGGCCTGAACTCAGCGTTGAAAAACAGAAATGGCCTTCCTGACAGGTCCACCACCGCCCGGGCCAACGACTCATCCATCGGCACATAGCTTGTTCCGTACCGGCAGATTCGGCTGCGGTCAGCTAAGGCTTTGTCTATCGCCTGGCCTAAGCAGATACCCACATCCTCAACACAGTGGTGGGCATCTACATCGAGATCGCCCTGACACGAAAGCTTGAGGTCAAAAAAACCATGCCGGGCAAAAAGCTCCAGCATGTGGTCGAAAAAGCCGATTCCTGTCTTGACCTCATATTCCCCGGTTCCGTCCAGAGCCAGTTCAAGCTCGATCTGGGTTTCGGTAGTGGCTCTCTTTACCCGTGCATCTCTTTTTTTGTCCATTTTGTTCCTTGAGTAAGATGGTTAGGATTGTAATCACCCACATGACTTGCTCTTTAGCTGTTTTTTCTTCCCTTGGTTAATATTTCACATCTATCCAGACCTTCTTTCGACTGCTCTCTAAGACAGCCTCGCAGATGAGGATCTCGTGATGGCCATCCAAAAAGGTCGAGAAATTTGGCTTGTCTCTGTTTGGATTCTTGCCCGAGGCTATGAAGCTGTAAACATTCTTCAAGAAGTGCTTGATTCCGCCTGAATAGCCCTCTGGATGTCCTCCAGGGTAGTCGGCATAACCTTTGGCCTCTGCATCTAGCAGAGAGGGGTCTTTGATTAAGATCTCATTCGGCTTTTCCCGGTAGCCGATCCACATCTCGTTGGGTCTCTCCTGATCCCAGGCGATGGCCTTTCTGCTGCCGTCAATCTCAAAATAGAACCGATTCTTTCTGCCGGCACTTACCTGAGATAAGGTAAAGGCGCCTCTGGCACCGTTGTCAAACCTCAGCAAGACTGTGGCATAATCTTCTGTGGTGATCTTTATCTCCTCATATTCGCCAGGCTTAAGCTCCTTGCCTGCGTAGGTTTCCACCTCAACCAGAGGTTTCTTTCTGATCGGGTGAATTGTAGCCAGGTCGCCGTAAACGGAGGTAATCTTTGCCCCGGTAATAAACTGGATCAGATCACACCAGTGGGAGCCGATATCGGCCACTGCCCTGGACTCTCCCCCTCTCTCCGGCTCCAGCCGCCAGTTGTAATCTGTGTCCAGATAAAGCCAATCCTGGAGATATGAACCATGAACAGTATAAATCTCTCCTATCTCGCCTTTCTCGGCCATCCTTCTGGCCTGCTGGATCAAGGGATAATAGCGGTAGTTGAAATCAAGGGCATTGACCAGCCCTTTCTTATTAGCCAGATTCACCAGCTCTGCGCTCTCGGAGGAGGTCATTGCCAGGGGTTTTTCAGAGACCACATCTTTGTCAGCCTCCAGGGCCGCTTTGGTGATCTGAAAGTGGAGGAAATTCGGGGTGCAGTTGTGCACCACTTCCACCTCAGGGTCCTCCAGAAGCTCCCTGAAATCCCCATATGCCTTCTCAATGTTCATCTGTTCAGCTTTGCATTCAGCCAGCTCTTTATCGACCTCGGCCAGGGCAATCACATCTACAAAACCCAGACGCCGCAGGGCCTCCACATGAATGGGTCCGATAAGCCCTGTCCCGATAACTCCAGCTTTTACCCTTCTCATATGGTTTCCCTCCTGTTACGATTTGACTTTTACCCAATTTTTCTTGGCAATCGATTTGCTTACCGTCTCCAATACGGCCTGGCACTTGACGCCATCTGTGAAGTCCGGCGATGGCTGTCTGTCCTCAGCGATGGCCTGCATTAGCTCGTAGACCTCGTTGACAAAGGTCTCTCCATAGCCTATGATATGTCCTGGGGGCCACCAGGCACCGGCATATTTATGTTCGCTCTCAGTGGCTAAGATAGTCCTGAAGCCCTGGACATGGCTTTCGTCCTCTCTGGAGAAGTACAGCAATTTGTTCATGTCCTGAAAGTTAAATGCTATGCTGCCCTTGCTTCCGTTGATCTCGAAACCGTTGAAGTTTTTCCGACCGCTGGCGAACCTGGTGGCCTCGAAACTACCTAAGGCGCCATTTTTGAATCTGGCCAGAAAAAGCACGGCGTCTTCGACGGTCACTTCCCCCCGTCCACCGGCTACCTCTACTGCCAGGCCAGCCTCCTTTGCTGCTGCCGGCAAGGGCCTTTCCTTGATGAAGGTCTCCTCCATCCCTACTACCTCATCTATATCTCCCATCAGGTGGTGGGCGATATCGATGCTGTGGGCGGCCAGGTCACCCAGCGGCCCTGAGCCAGTTACCTCCTTGTCTAACCGCCAAACCAAGGGAAAATCAGGATCGACGATCCAATCCTGGAGATAAACCGCCCTGAAATGGTAGATTTCCCCGACCTTACCCTCGTCGATAATCCTCTTAGCCAAGGCAATAGCTGGGACGGTTCGATAGTTGAAACCAACCATATGTTTCACGCCCGCCTTTTGCACCGCCTTAAGCATAATCTTGGCGTCTTTCAGACTATTGGCCAAGGGTTTCTCGCAGAACACATCCTTCCCAACCTCAGCAGCAACAACAGCTATCTCCTGGTGAAGGTTTCCCGGAACGGAGATATCCACCAAGTCTATATCATCTCTTTGCAGCAGCTTCTCCCAGGAGGTCTCATAACCTTCCCAACCATACCTGGAAGCGGCGGTCTTCACTGCCTCCTCACTCCGGCCACAAATTACCTTCATCACCGGCACCGCCTTGACATCGGGGTAAAACATCGATATTTCCTTATAGGCACGGCTGTGAGCCTTGCCCATAAATGAATAGCCAATCAGACCTACATTCACTTCTTTAACCATGGGAACCTCCTTATTATAAAACAACTAAATGCAGATATGATTTCTTCTGTTTAGCAGTAAAAATATAACAATTGGAGGCTGAATGTCAATGGAAAATTGTCCGGGTTACCACCTCTCTCTTTTGAGCTCGAGATCAAAAACCTTGAGGAAGTGCCCTCCAAACTCTCCGATTAGCTCCGGGATGCCATCGTCGTCAATGTCCAGAAGTGTTATTCGATCGCCAAAGGGCTCAGGAGATTGCCACTCTATGTCGCGGAATTGGGCGTCAAACACCCAGCCGGTGTTCAGAACGATCTCCTTCTCTCCGTCTCCATCGACATCACCTACCAGTATCTCCTGTGCATTAAACTCCGCCTGGCTTCTCCACTCCTGGAACAGGCTTTTCCCGTCGTAGATAAAGAGGTGCGAATCGGCGCAGAAGATTAATTCCTGGTGGGGATCGTCATCTACATTGGCCAGAGTCATACAGGTGATGGCGGAGAGCTCGTTTTCGTTGTTTTGCCACAGTAGGGTGTGGGTCTGGGGAGCGAAGATGAAGATCCTGCCTACAGAAGTATAGGTGACCAGTTCCAATTTTCCGTCGGCGTTGATGTCTCGGACAAAAACGCCCATTATGCCCGCCCCCAAGTGATCACTTTTCCACTCCTCTGAGAAACCCTTGTGCTGGCGTTTTAAGATGTGTAAGTACCCTCGGTTGTCTCCGTAAAATACCCTGTCCTCTGGCAGCGAGTCACCAGCAACAAACTGGATGGCCCGAAACGACCTGATTGCTCCCCAAGCAGCGGGTGAAACCGATTCGTCTCCCCGAGCAGACAAAGAGAATAAAAGCAGAAGGCTGAAAAACAGGATTCCGATTGAAAGTCTTTGCATAGTGTCCCTCCGGGGGTTATGTTAAATTAATCAGGACGCAGATTTTCGC
>DAOWIT010000119.1 GCA_030640765.1 Candidatus Latescibacterota bacterium
AATACATAACTGCCTTTAGAGAAGGAAGGGTAACACTTTGAACCCACCAGGTTCAAAGAGGAGAGACTTCCGTTGCATATAGAGATAGAGGAATACACAGAAAGGCTTGGTCCAGAGTGGGAGAGCTTTGTAGAACAGGCTAACAACGGGACCATTTTTCACCTCCAGAGATTTTTGAATTATCATCCCCCAGGTCGGTTTGTAAATCGCCACTTACTTTTCAGGAAAAACCGAAAGTTAGTTGCTGTTTTACCTACTATTCAGAGGGAAGAAGCGGGGGAAATGGCTTTGATTTCTCACGGGGGTGCTTCTTATGGTGGGTTAGTAGTCAAAGAGGAGTTGGGAATCAAGGATACAGTGTCCCTGGCTGAGAGATTGGTGGAATACTTAGGTCAATGCGATATTAGTCGCATAGTGATCACGCAGCCTCCATTAATTTACTACCACCTCCCCAACAATTATATCGATTTTGCCCTGATGCATTGCGGTTTTACCTACCTCAAGCGCGAGTTAACCAGTGTGATTAACTTGAATTATCAGGATGACATCCTCAGCACCTTCAAGAACGAGTCAAGAACTGCTGTCAGAAAGGCACAGAGATTAGGAGTGATGGTTAAAGAGACCGACGATCTTGAGGCCTTCTATCAAATTCTCAAACAGAATCTGAAAATGAGACATAATGTAAACCCCACGCACTCTTTAGACGAACTTCTGAAATTACGACAGCTGTTGCCGGACCGGGTGAAACAATTTTCTGCTTACATAAAAGACACACAGATTGCTGGAATGACCGTCTTTGTCTGTAATCCCAGGGTTGTCCTGGCTTTTTACATCAGCCACCGAGAGGAGTACCAGAGCTATCGGGCGGTTAACCTGCTATTCTATGAGGTGATCCGTTGGGCGGTAGCTCAGGGGTTTAAATTCCTTGACTTGGGGACTTTTACCCTTATTATGGTTCCCAACTGGGGCTTGGGCAGGTTTAAAGAGAACTTTGGGGCAAAGGGGTACTTCAGAGATGTCTTGCAGAAGAGGCTGTGAAAAGATTCAGCAATTTGGAATAATTTGCATTTTTCGCTGTTTTTCCCCTTGTGATCGGTGTTGAGAGATAATTTTTAGATGAGATGAGAATCCTTCATATTGCCCCCTTTAACATAGCTGGAGTACCTATTGAGTTTGTACTTGCCGAAAGGGACTTGGGGCATTACAGCCGGTTGGTTACCTTAAGCAAAGATCGGCGAGACTATCAGGAGGACATCTGTTTGGAGCTGCCTTGGATGGATTCTCCCTCGCTTCGGTTCGCTAAGAGATTTGTTTCAGACAGGAGGGTCCTACAAAAAAGGAATGTCAAGGAACAGATCGAGCAAATCCCCAGGATTTGGAAACCCAAAGGATGGTCCGAGAGAACTCTGGTGGCCTTCCGGGATTGGATCTGGGAGAGAAAGGTCCAGCCTTTTCTAAAAGAACACCAGCTCTTAGATTTCGATCTCTATCAACTGGACGGAGGGTTGGGTTTTCTGCGAAGCGGCAAGATTATCCGTCAGCTCAAACAGATAGGCAAAAAGATCGTTTGCTGCTACTTAGGAAGTGACCTGCGACTGCGAGGAGTGATTCCCACCATTGATAAAGTGAGCGACTTAAACCTCACTACAGAATTTGATCTCCAGGACCTTCACCCCAATATCCGCCATATTTTTTTCCCGTTTAATTCCCAGAAATTCCAAGTAAGGGCTACTGAAAATAAGGTTCTTCGTATCTGCCATTCACCTACGGATCGCCAGGCTAAAGGTTCAGAACAGATTATAGCTGTGGTAAAAAAACTGGAGAAGAGATACCCTGTTCAGCTAGTCCTGATCGAGAATCTCACCCACGCAGAGACCCTTGATATTAAAGCAAAATGTGATATTATGATTGATCAGTTGGGGGAGCTGGGTTATGGAATCAGCAGTCTGGAGGCATTGGCGATGGGGATACCTACCCTAACTGCATTGACATCTGAATATGCGCAGTATATCCCGGACCATCCCTTTATTAGAGTGGACGCCGAGAACCTGGAGCAGAAGTTGATTCAGGTAGTAACTAATAGGGAATATCGTCGTGGCAGAGGAATTGCGGGAAGAAAGTGGGTGGAAAAATACCACGACTCCAGAAGTGTGGTTGCTGACATCTTAGAAATTTACAGGAAAAAAGGGTGGATGGATCAAGAGGGAAGATTTATCGGATAACATTATGTTCTCTAGCTTAAAGAGACTTGTAAAACAATCTTTAGTATATGGTATTGGGTATTCCCTTACGCGGTTTATTGGCTTTCTGCTCCTTCCTCTGTATACCAATTATCTTTCCCCCCGAGAGTACGGCATAGCCGCTTTAGTCTTCATGTTCTTAGCCATTGCCAATGTGATCTTCACTCTGGGTCTCAACACCGCCTTCTTGCGGTTCTTCGTCTTGGCCGATAGCAACGAAGAGAAGAAGACAATCTTCAGCACAGTTTACCTTTCCACCATCTTCACCACAGTTTTTTTCGCCGCTCTGCTCTTTATCTTCTCACCCCATTTGTCCAAGCTAATTATCGATCAGGCTCGATTTTCTGGCCTGATAAAACTCTCCAGCGGCATCCTGCTTTTGGACACCTTTTCCATCTTTCCTCTGCTCGTTCTTAGAGGAGAAGAGCGGTCAGGCAAGTTCATTAAGATTAGCTTAATTAGTGTGATTACGAGCTTTGCCCTGAATATTCTCTTTATTGTTCATCTTAACTGGGGTGTAGAGGCCATCTTCCGGGCCAACCTGATTGCCTCGGCGGTCACCTTCTTGCTGTTGAGCCCGATTGTCCGTCGCTACTTCAATCTTTCTTTTTCGGGAAAAATCTACAAAGAACTTTTAAAGTTTGGTTTGCCCTACATTCCGGCCACTCTTTCCGTGACTCTAATGGATTTGATAGACAGGATTCTGCTGGGAAAGTTGACAGATACTGGAACAGTGGGGATTTACAACGCTGGCTATAAATTAGGTATGATTATGGCACTGGTTGTTTCCGGATTCAGATTTGCCTGGCACCCCTTTTTCCTTTCTATCTCCAAGAGAGAAGAGGCTAAGGAAGTATTCTCAAAGGTGCTGACTTATTTCCTTCTGTTGACGGGATTTATCTTTTTGGCAGTTTCTTTTTTCATTGACGACATTGTAAGATTTCAGATCTTTGGTTTTACTGTCTTTGGCCCGAACTACTGGAATGCCACTCAGATAGTGCCGCTCATCCTGATCTCTTACGCCTTTTATGGGATATATGTGAACTTCCTCGTTGGCATCTATCTTAAGAAAAAAACGCAGTACTTGCCCTTGATTACTGG
>DAOWIT010000099.1 GCA_030640765.1 Candidatus Latescibacterota bacterium
CATATTATTGCTGTTGCCTATTTCGTGGGCCACATGCCAGGCAATGGCTTCCCCTTCTCGGTCAGGATCTGTAGCCAAGAATACCTTTGGAGCTTCCTTCGCTGCTTCCTTCAATGCCCTGACGATCTTCCCCTTGCCTTTAATTAGAACATACCGTGGTTGGAAGTCGTGGCTGATATCGATACCCAGTTCACCCGCCGGCAGATCACGGATATGACCAGCACAGGGCTTGACTATGTAGTCATCTCCCAGAAATTTGTTTATCGTCTTCGCCTTTGCTGGCGATTCCACAACGACTAAGGATTTAGCCATAGTTAATCTTAAGCCTTTCTATTTCTGTGGTTAAATTAACCAAGAGCCTCAGCATGAGCCAATAAGATGTTGAACCCGAAATAGGTCTCTTGTTCTTATAGAAATTCCGCCTTCAGAGCATATTGGAAAGAAAAAACCTTATCTCTTTGTGAAGTGTACCATAATCTAATCGCTGTTTTTTGCAAAAGCAAGGATTTTCTCATCCAAAGAGAGTTTTGTATGAATCGGAAGAGAAAGAAAAAAGGGAAGTAGCGAAAAGATTTATCTAAGGCTGGGATTTGAATTCTCAGAGCAAACGCCCATGTCGGCGGGGCCGGCACCACGAAGGATAAAAACCACTTTTTACTCAAAGGCCCGTCCCCGGGCCGTCTGGGCCCACCCGAGGACGGGTGGGTGAGCATCTATTGCTGCTATTTTCGAAGCAAATTTTGGAGAACAACCATCCTCTTACCCGGACGAAAAACTGCCCTGCCAACTCCGATCGGTAGTCGGGATATGTCCAGTCTAAGGGTCGAAATCCCCCCTGACGGTAGATGAGGGTGAGCTCAGCGAAGATTCCTCCACCTAAGTAAATGCGATGGCTGTAATTCTTAGTGGTAGCCAGGACCAACTGAGCAAGGGAGAGATAACCCGGATCTATATTTAACGTTCGTCTCAGCTGTTTTCCCTGCCTGATTGCCATATCCTCTTCCAGTCTGTTTGTTGCGGTCTTAATCTTCCCCAGGCTGTCCATTTCTACAAGATTAGCGAAGCTTACGAACTGTTTAATCAACCCTTTTCCCATCTCCTTCTCATAATGCGAGGAGTAGGTAAAGGGGTAAGTCTCGCTCTCCAACTCTATGCTGCCAAACTTTTCTACAAGAGGAGCCTTTGTCTCTTCCAGTCGTGAAGGAGCATCTGCCATTAAGGCCATAACCAGAGCAACTGGCTTGGGATAGACAATTTTGCCCATTGTTCCTTATAGTGGGGAGAAAATAAGAACAGCTCAATCCAGAACTCAGCTGTCGACATAATTCATGTCTGTCTGGAAATACACATATTTCTTGTCATTCCGGCAATCTTTAAGCCGGAATCTCCTTCAGATCAGCAATGGATTCCCGCTAAAAACGTGCGGGAATGACAAATTCGGACAGACACTAATTCGTACAAACGGTTCCTAAACCAGAGAGAATTACAAGAAAAAGGATGAGCTGTAGCTTCATTTTTTTCGAGATAATTTGGCTACTTTAATCCTGTAAACTGTTGTTGGAAGGGGAATTCGTCCTCGTAGGGTGTGCCAACCTGAAGGTTGTATCCCATTGTTTTTTTGATAGAATGTTCTCACTTTCCACTTAACAAACCGCCTGAATTGCCTCCCTCAGGTTTACTTTCCCCTCGTAGAGGGCCTTTCCCACAATTACCCCTTCTATTCCGAATCTCTCCAACTGGGCAACCCGTATGATGTCCTCCTCGCAACAGATACCCCCGGAGAGGATCACCTTGAGACCGCTTTTTTGAGCCAACATCTTTGTTACCTCAGTATTAGGCCCAATCATTACCCCATCACGAGAGATATCGGTGTAGATAATCCGCTCAATTCCTGCTTGTTTCATTCTGAGTGCCAAATCCAGGGCAGAGGTCTCCGAGAGTTCCTCCCAGCCTTTAACTGCCACTATTTCTTGTCTTGCATCGATCCCCACCACGATCTTCCCCGGCCCGAAACGCTCGACTGCCCTGTTAACTAAATCGGGATCTGAGATCGCCGCAGTGCCCAGGATTATGCGGTTCAACCCCAGGGAAAGCATTCTGACTATGCAGCCCATATCCCGAATACCTCCGCCCAATTCTATCGGAATGTGAATTTTGTGGACAATCTCTTTTATGACCTCTATATTCTGCGGCTCTCCCTGGAATGCTCCGTCTAAGTCTATTAAATGAAGGTACTGAGCGCCCTCATTTTCCCAGTTGAGAGCCATTTCCACCGGGTCGTCTGAATAGACGGTCTGCCGGTGTTTCTCTCCCCGGAGCAGGCGAACGCATTTTCCATCTTTTAGATCTAAAGCGGGTATAATTATCATCGTGGGCGCTTTTGGCCAGTGATTTCGACAATACTGCTTTTGTTTTCTGGAATTTCAGCTCACAAAGCAAGTGCGAAGTTATTACCTCCTTCACTTCTCACTTCTCACTTCTCACTTCCTACTTCCCACTTTTTTTGCGTAGTTGTTTGGATCTTTCTGTAGCTGCCTCAACGGCGCTTATGAGGGCATCTCTAAATCCCTTCGTCTCAAGCTGGTGTAGGGCTGCGATGGTCGTTCCCCCGGGAGAGGTGACCTTCTCTCTGAGCACGGCTGGATGTTCTCCGGTCTGGGCGGTCATCTTCGCAGCTCCTAAAACAGTCTGCACTGCCAGTTTCAAGGCGAGTTTCCGAGGGAGTCCCACCTTTACACCTCCGTCGGAGAGGGCCTCGATCAGGGTGAAGACATAGGCAGGGCCACTGCCCGAGAGTCCAGTGACAGCGTCCATCTGCTGTTCTTCTACCACTACTGTTTCTCCTACCGAGCCCAGAATTTCGGAGGCTAATTGAGTATGATGCTCTTTCGCGTTCTTGCCCCAGCAGAGTGCGGATATCCCCTCTCGAATCAGAGCGGGCATATTGGGCATAGCCCTGACCACCGGCACCTGTTGAGGTAATTGTGCCTCGATAGAAGAGGTGGTAACCCCGGCAGCCACAGAGATGAGGAGTTTCTGGGGGGTTAGAACTTGGGCAATCTCCTCCAGCACTCTGTTAACTACCCCTGGTTTAACTGCCAGGATGATGATCTGGGCAGCCTCGGCTGTTTTCCGGTTCTCTCCTGAGATGTTGACTCTCCAGTTTTGTTTGATTTTTCTCAGCTTGGCAGAATCAACATCAGTGATGGTTATCTCCTGGGGTGAGGTTAGCCCTGCCTCCAGAATCCCAGCAGCAAGGGCTTGCCCCATATTGCCAGCACCTATGATTGCTATTCGTCTCATTGTAAGTTCATGCAAATCTTTCTGGTTTTATTCTGTCTAAATGTCAGTATACAAAGGTGAGCCAGCCGTACCGATCCTCTTTTTCACCAGAGGTGATGGCCTGAAATTCCCTCTGTAATTTCTCCGTTATCGGTCCTCTCTGTCCATTTCCTACCGGGATTCTATCGACTGAACATACTGGTACGATCTCGGTTGCGCTGCCGGTAAAAAATATCTCGTCGGCGATGTAGAGCATCTCTCTGGGCAGCTGTTGTTCATTTACCACTATACCGATATCCTTGGCCAGGGTGATCACTGTGTTTCTGGTGATTCCAGACAAGATGGAGGAGGCAAGAGAAGGGGTGAACAGTACCCCGTCTCTTGCCAGAAAGATATTTTCTCCGCTGCCCTCGCTGAGGTAGCCGTATGAATCTAAGGCAATTCCCTCTACGTAGCCATCGGCTAAGGCTTCCAATTTGACTAGTTGGGAGTTCATATAGTTAGCAGCCACTTTTGCTGAAGCTGGGAGGGTATTGGGAGCCATTCTGTTCCACGAGGATACCCGGACAGCGACCCCTTTTTGATCGGACTCGGCCCCCAGATATTTCCCCCATCTCCAGGTAGCGATGGCCACGTCAATTGGACAGGGGGTGGGATCCACCCCTAAGGAATTATAACCTCGAAATACAATAGGTCGCACATAACAGCTACGCAGCTGGTTAGCACGGATTGTCTCCAGAACAGCCTGAGAAAGTTGTTCTAACGAATAGGGGATTTTCATTCGGTAGATCTTACAAGAGTCAAAAAGGCGGCGCAGGTGGTCTCTTAAGCGGAAGCAAGCAGCCCCCTGCTCAGTCTCATAGCACCTAAACCCCTCGAAGGCACTGGAGCCATAGTGAACAACATGGGACAGCACATGTATACGAGCATCGTCCCAATTTACTAAGTTACCATTAAACCATATTTTTTCCGCTTCTGGAAACGCCATCTTTTTCCTCCCCGATTTTATCTTATGTTTTTCACGCGAAGTTGAATTCTCTTTTCTCCCTGCCAGTGGTCTTCCTCAATCACATATACCATGTCCAAGTTCTTCTCTCCAGGGATAAGACGATAGAGCAAGTAC
>DAOWIT010000014.1 GCA_030640765.1 Candidatus Latescibacterota bacterium
AACAACAGAATCATTGAATATTCCTTCGAGTAGATTTAGTATCTTTCAGAACCCGTGATAATCCCTGTTAAATGGCAAATTGTTTTGATAATGTGACCTGTTCTTGGCTTCAAGGATATCGAATCCGGAAGGCCTCTCCCAACAGGGAAAAACCTGTAACGATTCTTTTGTGGGAACTGGCTTCTGCCGTTGATGTCATCCTGAGGATCCTTCGAGGTCATAGACCGAACTTTCTCTCCCTGCAGGTAGGGGATTTACTCCCGCGCACACTAAATTTAAGGAATTGCCTTTTAAGTTAATGAAAAACAGACAAATTGAACATATTCTGGTTATCCGCACCGGGGGCATTGGAGATTTGGTCCTCAGTTTGCCGCTGTTGATGGCGCTGCGGAAGTGTTATCCTCAGTCTCGGCTTGAGGTTATGGGATACCGTTCTCGGCTGGAGCTCTTGGAAGGCAGATACTATGCCGACCGGATCTGCTCTGTGGAACAGTCTGGAATGGCCTCTTTCTTTGTCCAGAATGGGATACTTCCCGAGAAGCTGGCACAGTATTTTGCCAGTTTTGACATGGTCGTCTCTCTGGTCAGCGACCCAGACGGACTATTCTCTGCCAATTTGCAGCGAGCAGGTGTAGGAAAGGTGATTTCTATTGCACCTCTTCCTTCTCGTTCAGGCAGGGGGCACTACAGCCACTACCTACTCTCTCAACTAAGGCACGGGGGAGTGAAGGCAAGGCTGACCGAGCCGAGACTTTTCCTCACTGAAGCCGATCGGGAGTATGCCTCCCAGTTCTGGAGAGAACACGGCCTCGGCAGGGTCTTAGCTATCCATGCCGGCAGCGGCAGTCCTCGGAAGGCGTGGAGGCCAGAGGGTTTTGCTGAGGTGGCTAAATGGGCTATCGAGAAGCTGGGAATGCAGGTGCTTTTGGTATCCGGGCCCGCTGACCAGCAGATAACCCGCCAGGTAGTGCAGGAGATGAAACCGAGAAAGCCTCTGGTGGTGGAAAACTTCCCCTTGACCAGACTGGCGGCTATCCTTTACAAGTGCCAGGGCTTCGTCGGCAATGACTCCGGAATTACCCACATCGCCTCTGCTGTGGGCACACCTACGGTGGCTGTATTCGGTCCCTCTGCTCCCCGGATATGGGCACCGCAAGGGAAACACACAGCTGTAGTCAAAAGCAGCTTTCCTTGCTCTCCCTGCACCAGAGAGAGTATGCACAGATGTCAGAGACAGAAATGTATGGATTCTATAACAACAAAAGAGGTGAGAAAAACCGTAGAAAAGCTTCTGGAAGGGTCTTAGGGGAACTCTCAATGCAATATCTGATTGGCCTCGTAAAAAGTCTAAAATGCTTCCTCTCCCTTGCAGGGAGAGGATAGAGGTGAGGGTGGAAATCTCGATATTTCGGGTACTTTTTCTCCCCCTCCCCTTTATCCCCTCCCCCAGGGGAGGGGAAATGTGACTTTTTACGAACGGATCAATATCTGATACACCTCCGTTTTTTTTATAAAAAATCGCTTTTTTACTGCATCTTCACCAGCTCTTCCTGTTTCTGTCGGGTCAATTCTAAGGCGACTTCTTTTACCTCGTCTTTGTTTACACTGACAAGCTGCCAGGTGATGGACTTTTATCTCTCTTCCTTGTTTTTCACAGATAAAAAGGTTGACAACCAGTCCCTTTGTAGTATAAATTACAGAGTATTGACCGAATATTCATCTTTATTGTAAGAATTGGCTTGTGAGGAGAACAAAGCGACTTTACACCAGAGGAGCTATTTGGACCTAAGATGATACCTTTTAAAGATGACTGCCGCATCCGAAGTTTTCCTTTTGTGACTATTGGTATTGTGGTGGTGAATGTGTTAGTTTTCCTATATCAGCTTTCGGCTGGGCAAGCGGAATCCCAACGTTTCGTGATGCAGATGGGCTTCATCCCCTACGAAGTCACGCATTTTGTGAACTTGAGACCAGAGTCGGTTGTACCACTTTACCTGACTCCGTTCACTGCAATGTTCGTGCACGGAGGAATTCTGCACCTTTTCGGGAATATGCTCTACCTGTGGATTTTCGGCGACAACATTGAGGATGTCTTAGGGCATCTCCGCTTTCTGCTCTTTTACTTGGGCTGTGGGATTATCGCCACTGGAGTGCAAGTGTTTTTTGAGCCGAACTCTCAGTTGCCTATGATCGGTGCCAGTGGAGCAGTTGCTGGTGTTCTGGGAGCTTTTCTGGTCTGTTTCCCCACTGCTCGCGTGTACACACTGGTGTTTCTGTTCTTTTGGATTCGAGTGCTCAGAATCCCAGCTTTATTCTTCCTGGGACTGTGGTTTCTAATCCAGTTGAGTAGTGCGTTGGGAAGATCTGCCGGGGGGATTGCTTGGTTTGCTCACATCGGAGGTTTTATTGCCGGGGTTGTCCTGATACTCAAATACCTAAAAGGTAGAACCAGCTTCACTAAAATCGGAGCTTAATTAATGTCTGTCTGGAAATACCCATATTTTTGTCATTCCGGTAATCTTCAAGCCGGAATGACAAATTCGGACAGACACTAATTATTTTTCAGGATACACGGTTTTTATTTGGAAAAGCCGTTCTTCGGGCATTGTCCAAAGCCGCAGGGCCAATTTCTCCTGAGCTTCACTCTCACAGTTTCGGATACTTTTCAGCACCTCTGGACGTAGTTTCACCTCCAGTTGCTCTGTGTTGTTGAGCGCTACAGCGCAAGGTTCCGTCGCCTCCATTATCTTTATGCCGCCATTACCTACAGTAGCTGGGGTGGAGAGTTGAAGGCCATCAACAATACAGGAAACAGGGGGAATGTTGCCGGTAAATGCCTCTATCTTAAAAGAGAAAGGGATCTCTCCCAATCTTTGTGTTATCGCCTGCCCCATCCTTAATCCCACTGTTACATAGGGACCCAAGTGGCTGTGGAACTGCTTAGCCCTTTCCAACTCAGGGGGCAATTCTGACAATCTCCTCCTCCTTGTTATCTAT
>DAOWIT010000042.1 GCA_030640765.1 Candidatus Latescibacterota bacterium
AAATGAACAATTACAGAGAATAGTGGTCGAGGGCAATGCCACCAGTGTCTATTACCTCTTCAAACTTGAAGATTCACAACCTGAAATAAATGAGGCTTCTGGGGATAGGGTTGAGTTTTTCTTCCGGGAGGGCGAATTTCATCGGGTACTGGTTAGGGGAGGGGCTATGGGGACTTACAGCTCTGCCAGTAAGTTGTGAAAGAAACGGTTCGCTATGCGTCCAACTGAGGCGATTGTTGATTTAGATGCTATCCGCCATAACCTTGCCGAGCTGAGAAAAAGGGTTGGTCAGGGGTGTAAGATCTTAGCGGCGGTGAAGGCCAACGCCTACGGGCATGGTCTGGTGGCAGTGGCCCACACCTGTGTCAGCGCCGGTGTAGATATGCTGGGAGTAGCTATAGTAGAAGAGGCGCTTGAGCTGCGCCAGCAGGGTATAAAATGCCCGATCCTGATGTTTGCCCCTGAGTCCTCCGACAGCGCCGAGGAGATTGTCCAGCACAGAATCACCGCCACAGTTTGCGACGAAGAAGTCACCTCCGCACTGTCTCAGGCAGCTCTTAAGTTTGATTTGACAGCGAAAGTACACCTCAATGTGGACACCGGCATGGGAAGAGGAGGGTTAAAACTCGAAGAGGCTTCAGAATTCGCTGAAAAAGTTGCAGGCCTTGGCGGGCTGAAACTTGAAGGGGTCTGGACCCACTTTCCCGTGGCCGACCAGGATGATCAGTTCACCGTCAATCAGATTGAATCTTTTGCCCGATGTGTAAGAAAGATGAAGCACAAGGTGGGCAAAATTCCAATCATTCACGCAGCTAACAGTGCAGCGGTGCTGAAATATCCTTCCTCATATTTCGATATGGTAAGGGTGGGAATAGCAGTCTATGGATTGGAGCCTTTTGAAGAGGCTTCAAAAATGGCCAGATTGGTGCCAGCATTGACATTGAAGTCGCGGATTGTCCAGTTAAAACAAGTGTCCCCTGGTTCAGGAATAAGTTACGGGAGGAGATTCATTGCCGGGCGGCCAACCTGGATAGCGACTGTCCCGATTGGCTACGCCGATGGATACAGTCGTCTACTCTCGGGGAAGGGAGAGGCTTTGGTGCACGGCCAGCGAGTCCCGGTGGTTGGCACCATCTGTATGGATCAACTCATGCTCGATGTCAGCGATGTGCCGGGAGTTCAAAAGGGCGATGAAGTAATTCTCATCGGCCAGCAGGGCTCGATAAGGATCACCGCCGAAGAGCTGGCTAAGAAGATGAACACCATTAACTATGAGGTTGTCTGTCGAATCGGCCCGCGTGTGCCCCGGGTTTACACTTCAACTGACCCCGAGGGAGGCAGGAATCTTTAGATAACGAATTAAATATTTTAGTGTTATCTCGCAGCCCCTTAATCGATTTTTATTTGACAGCTGGGTTATAAAGATATATATTAAATAGGATATCTCTTCACAGATATAGGTTTTGTGATCGACAGAAGTTTCAGAACTCTATCTTTCAGTAACCAACGGTGCTACTTCACAACACCCCTGGGAAGCAAGAATGGCTTTTTTGCGTGATATCACTTTAGGTCAGTATTTAGCAACCAATTCTCCCGTACATCGGCTGGACCCGCGGACAAAATTCCTCTCGGTTTTCCTGTTGATGTTAGCCGTGTTGGTCTCCCACGAGTTTCTTTTCTACGCCGTGTTATCTGGCTTTTTAGCGGCGGTTATCCTGCTGGCGAGATTACCGACCCGCCTTGTCTTACGAAACTTCCGTCCCTTCTTTTGGCTAATTCTGTTGACAGTATGTCTGCACATTTTCTTCACCCGCACAGGACCGGTGCTGTTCTCTCTGGGAGTTGTTCAAGTAACCTCAGAGGGAGTGATAAAGGGGGCTTTTTTTAGCTGTCGCCTGTTAATTCTGATTGTCACAGCTACACTTCTCACTCTTACTACTTCCCCTATGGAGTTGGTGGATGGCATCGAGAGGTTACTCAAACCGCTTCAGCGGATTCGAGTGCCTGCCCACGAGTTGGCGATGATGACCTCCATTGCCTTAAGATTTATTCCCACCTTAATTGAAGAAGCAGAGAGATTGCGGAAGGCCCAACTGGCCCGGGGAGCGAGTTTCAGCGGAGGACCATTGAAAAGGATCAAAAATTTGCTTCCTTTAGTAGTGCCACTGTTTGTGTCGGCATTCCATCGGGCTGACGAATTGGCAGTGGCGATGGAATCCAGATGTTACCAGGGCGGAGAAGGAAGAACAAGTTTCAAGGAGCTGAAGTTGCACAAACCTGATCTCTTCTCCCTGGGAATCGTCTTCCTACTGTTAGTGACAGGTGTGGTGTGGAGAACAGGATAGGGAGCTGATGCAACGCAAGTTATATCAAATAAATCAAACCACAAATTTAAGGCTCACTACTGAGAAATCATGTCCGGTTCAATAGTCTTAGAGGGAAGGAAATTGGCGATGCGAAGATTGATTTATCTGTCTGTTTTGGGATGTTTAATCCTTCTCTGGGGATGCGGCACACCGGAAGATCCGCAGAAGCATATTAAAAATCTCTACAGTTGGGATGAGCGGGTTCGGCTTCAGGCAGGTAATGAACTTGTCCTTATGGGAGAAAGGGCTGTTCCGGTAGTAATCAAAGAACTGGAGCGTTCTCAGAGACCTCAGGTGAAGTATATCTGCGTGCAAATTCTGGGACGGATTGGGAACAAACAGGCAACACCTCATCTGATTCCTTTTTTGAAAAGCGAGAACAGATACATCGCTGCCAAAACGGCTGAGGCGCTGGGTATCATTGTCGATCTGAGGGCAGCCGAGGCCCTTATAGAAGCAGCTAAAGATACTTGTGCTGACCTGCGGGCCAATGCTGTTCTTGCTCTGGGGAAGATGAAAAGCCCTCAGGCCTGGGAGATAATCTTTAAATCACTTAGCGATTCAACCGTTAAGGTGCGGAGTAAAGCCCTCCAGGCCGTGGGCCGATACAGATATCCTCAGGTTGCACCGCAGGTCATCCAGATGGTCTCTGACCCGTCCCCGACAGTGAGACTTAAGGCTGTTCAGGCCTTAAGGTGGATTGGCGATAAACCCGGTGTAGTTGATGCCTTAATCAAGGCGCTGGACGATTCTCACCTGAGCGTGCGTCTGCAGGCGATAATTTCTCTCCAGGTGATTGGCAACCCCAAAGCTATTGCACCACTGGAGAAACTGGCTGCCAGAGGAGGAGAAAGAGATCGAAGGGCAGCCAACTGGGCAATAGAAGAGATAAAGAAGCAGGCGGGAAGAAAGTAGCAAGTTGCGCAACATCAAACTCACCATCGAATACGATGGCACCGATTTCTCTGGCTGGCAGGTTCAATTCGGAGTACGGACAATTCAACAGGCTGTGGAACGAGAACTACAGGAGCTATTGGGTGAATCTATCTCCC
>DAOWIT010000021.1 GCA_030640765.1 Candidatus Latescibacterota bacterium
CCTTGAGGGTTTCTTCCTGCTGCAGTAGCCTTCTCTCTTCTTGCTGGTACTGCTGCAGAACAGCTTCGTCAGGATTTACATAGACGATTCCCTGATTTCCGTCAACAATAAGCATATCGTCGGGAGAGACTTGGGAGGAGGCTGTTTCCAGACCTACCACGGCAGGAATCTCCATAGCCCTGGCTACAATAGCTACATGGGAGGTCCTACCCCCAATGTCAGTGACAACTCCCAAAACATTCTCCCGCCGCATATGAGTGACATCAAACGGGGAAAGGGCATGGGAGACAACTACCACTGGAGACTGTAAATCTCTCAAAGTGGGGTGTTCTTTACCGTAGAGCCTAAAGAAGACCCTGCGGCCTATATCTCTCACATCAGCCAGCTTTTCCTTCAGATAATTATCTTCAAGAGGCTTGAGGGCTTTAACTACCTTACGAAGGGTGCGGAAGAAAGCAAACGCCGCATTTTTCCGTTCCTCTCTTATGCGAGCGACCGTCTCGTCAATGGCTACCTTATCTTCTAACATCATCTGGTGGGCATCAAGTATACGGATTTCCTCCTTGCCCAGCTTAAACTTCAGCCTCTCCCGAGTCTCTTTGATCTCATCTCTGATCTGGGTTATAACAGCAAGAAAGCGCTCCACCTCCTCCTCTACCTCATCTGCTGAAATGGTACGCTCCTCTATCCAGAAGTCTTCCTTATCGTATGTGAACGCTTTACCTATGGCAATTCCGGGAGATACTGCCACTCCCTCCAGTACAATCTCATTCTTCATAGAATTTGTCCTCTATCACGGAAATCATAGCCTCAACTGCTTGCTTCTCATCCTCCCCTTCGGCCCTGATGGTGAACTGACTGCCCATCTCAGCAGCTAGCATCATCACACCCATAATGCTTTTAGCATTGACTTCAAGATCATCTCTGATCAAGAAAATATTAGACTTAAATCTTTCTGCAGTCTTAACCAGCAGGGCGGCGGGACGGGCATGAAGGCCAAGTTGGTTCTTTATAGTCACTATTTTCTCAAACATGATCCGTCCGTAAAAAGTGTTCACCATTGATTTTCAACGGAAAGTCGCAAAGACGCAAAAAAGAAAATACTTTTAATAATCAGACAATTATGTCTCTTATTTTTTCTCTGCGCCTTTTCTCCCCTGCTCCCGTGCTCCCTTGCACCTCACCCAGGGCTCTAAGATTTACCAGGAGTTTCTCTAAATTCTCCCGGCAATCCAAGTGTTTCTGCCGTTCCTTTTTCACCACTTCGGCAGGGGCTTTCTTAAGGAAATTCCCATCTTCAAGCCTCCCACAAAGGCGCTTTAGCTGCTCCGAAAGCCGCTCGACCTCCCGCTCTAATCTCTCTCGCTCACGATCTAAATCGATCAGCCCCGCCAAGGGGACAAAGACCTCCATACCTTTGACCACAGCGGTGGCACAGTGCTGGTGAGGTTTGTTCACCTCAGGACCTGCACACAGATTTTGAGCCTTAGCTAAATTTGTGATGTATCCTTCGTGGTTCTGGATGAGCCTCAGCGATCCCTTATCCGAAACCCTCACCATCACATCCGCCTTCCTATCTGGGGGAATATTCATCTCTGCCCGGATGTTACGGATTGCCACTATGAACTCCTGCAGTAGGGACATATCCCTCTCGACGGTCTCATTGATAGCCTGCTGATCACATTGGGGCCAGGGAGAAACCATTATGCTGGTGCCGTTTTCACCTGCGTTGAGTCTGTGCCAAATATCCTCGCTGATAAAGGGCATAAAGGGATGAAGTAATTGCATTGAAACCCTCAGCACCTTTGCTGCCAACCGCCGTGCGCTCTTTGATCCTTTCTCGGCAGACGACTGGCAAAGTCTGGGTTTAATCAGCTCTAAATACCAATCGCAATACTCATGCCAGAAAAAATCGTAGATACAGTGTGCTGCCTCGTCGAACCGGTATTCTTGCAGGGAGTTAGTAAGGGCTCGAATCGTCTGGTTCAGGCGGCTGAGTATCCACCTGTCGGCAAGCTCCAACCCTCCGCTCTCCGCTTTTGCCTCTCTTCCCTCTCCTTTCTCCGGCAGATTGGAGAACACGAAGCGGGTGGCGTTCCAGATCTTATTGCAGAAGTTACGTCCCAGTTCCACCTTTTCGTTGGAATAGTACACATCCTGTCCCTGAGGTGAGAGCATAGTCATAGTGAACCGGAGGGCGTCGGCCCCAAATTGTTTCATCACCTGGGTGGGATCAGGAGAATTTCCCAGGGACTTGCTCATCTTGCTACCCTGAAGATCCCTCACCAAGCTGGTAAAGTAGACATCCCGGAAGGGGCATTCTCCCATAAACTCACAACCAGCCATTACCATCCTGGCCACCCAGAGGAAGATAATGTCTGGGGCGGTAACCAGGGCATTTGTGGGATAGAAGTATCGAAGCTCAGGGGTGTCTTGGGGCCAGCCCATAGTGGAAAAGGGCCAGAGCCAGGAAGAAAACCAGGTGTCC
>DAOWIT010000025.1 GCA_030640765.1 Candidatus Latescibacterota bacterium
AGGATATCGTCCCACCAGCGAGGGTCAACTCGCCAGTAGTGAAACTCACCACAGATGGAAAGTACCTTCTTCTCATTTACCCATAAACCTTCTTTGTTAAACTTCACTCGTCTTGACATTACTACCTCCTAACTACCTTATTTAGTTAACGTTATGATAGGTTGGAACCGGCCCCTACGTCTCTTGAACGATATTCTCAAGGATAGGGGTTGAAGAAAAACCAAAGGCCCAGAGTTTTTGCAGCACGAGGAACGCTAAGGCCCCGGTGACAAAGCCTGTAGCCACACTGGAGAAGAGAAACATCGGCAGCAAGAACAGGATCTGCGTCTCCTTCACCCAGAGCAGATACACTACTGCCAACTGCGCTAAGTTATGCGCCAGTGCCCCGAAGATGCTGATGCCAACAGGGCTAAATTGAGGGTACAAAAACCTGAGGACCAGGCTCATTGCTCCTAAGCTGGCCAGCCCGCCGCAGAGGCTGAGCAGAAACGAAGGGGTAAAAAATCTACCCACAACCAGAGAGCCAGCCACCACCCGGATCAGGGTCACTAAAAGTGCCTCCCGGGGGGCGAACATAAAAAGGGCCAGCAGCGTAGCCGTGTTTCCCAATCCCAACCTCATCCAGGGCATAGGATAAGGGATCAGGCTTTCAAAGACAAACAACACCAGTCCCCCTGCGGTGAGGAGCGCCAGATAGGCTACTTGGCGAGACTCTATTGGGTCACGGCGTCTATCTCTTTTTTTCCCTTTATTCGCACCACCACTTTGTTTGGCACACACACTACTATCTCCCCTGCCTTACTGATAGATCCCATACGGACACAGAGCTTTCTGGGACAGGGGGAGCTGACAATCCTGACCTTGCCACTCTCCACCTTCACCACAGTTGTGCCCAGGGGACCCTCAACTTCCACTATTGTCTCTTTGTCCAAGGGTAACTCTTTTACTAACTTACTGTTCTGCTCAACCAAAACAATCCTGCCCTGTTTCCCAACCCCGGGTATAACCCAGAAGCTGGCAAAGGCAAGAAATAGAAGCGCTATTATTAAAATCTTATCCGAATTTGTCAACAGCTTACGCATCGGTAAATTCCCACTGAGGAACACCGGAGCAAAATAGGGAATTGGTTAACTGGGTTTTGATGAGTGCCGGATGAAGTGCACCAATCACCAGTCACCAATAACTATTTTACTCCAGCAGAGGAGCGATGTCATTACTCCTGGCCTGACCACCCAAGGCACGGATTTGCCGATCAGATTTACCGAGAGCTCTCAGGGGCGAGATGATGTCCTGTCTCAGGTCCGGGACATAGGATTTTAGCACTCGTATGGGTGCCGATGCTCTAATTCCGTAGGTCCCTGTGGCTGCCGGCAGAAGTATAGATTCTCCTCTATGTATATTCTCTTCCCCTTCTGGGGAAGAAAGTTTCCCCTCGCCCTCTAAGATGCTCAGAATATGGAAGCTGCGGCCGTCGCATCTCTCCTGTAAGGATGTCCTGACGGTGAGCAGCTCTACAGCGAAAAATCGGCAGGCGATGAGGTATTTTCTGCTGTTTTCTCCTGTAGAGATCTCTATTCCCTCCACTTTAGGGTGAGGGACGAACTGGAAGTCAATCGCCTCCAATCCCTTTTCCAGGTGCAGTTCTCGAGGGCGTCCCCAGTCCCAGAGACGGTAGGTGAGGTCTGAGGTCTGCTGAACCTCGTAGAGACAGATATTCTTCCCTATTGTGTGGATTCGGCCGGCAGGGATAAATATCACATCGCCCGAAGAAACAGCCACCTGCTGAAGGTGGCCGTCTAGGTTACCTTGTCTGATTGCCTGGGCAAATCGGTGAGGAGAGGTGCTTTGAGAGACTCCGCAGATCAATTCAGCACCTGGGGGAGCGGCGATAACATACCAGGCCTCGGTCTTCCCCGACCCTCCCCCCTCCTGACGGCGGGCATACTGGTCATCGGGATGGACCTGCAGGGAGAGTCTCTCTGAGGCGGCGAGAAATTTAATCAACAGGGGAAATCTGCCCGGTGAGCCCCTCCAGGCCAGCGTGCCCACCAACTCGGTGGTGAACTGCTTCAGCAGATGGCGCAGGGTCTTACCTCGATAAGGGCCGTTTTTCACCACACTGGGGTTGGAACCGTAGTCGCTCACCTCCCAGGATTCACCGATCTTCTCACCAGGAGGCAGGTTTTTCCCCAAAAACTCTGCCAATCTGCGGCCACCCCATACCATCGGCCGAAATATCTCCTGGAACTTGAGAGGATAAGATATCATTTCTCCGGTTCTTTCTCCTCCTCCTTTTTTTCTTCTTTCTTCTCTTCCTCTTTAGGTGCCTCTTTTCCCTCCTCGGCCTCTTTTTTCACCTCGTCCACATAGTTCATCCGCAACTGAAACAGGGAGTCGGAAAGAAATCTGGCCTCTTCATCGCTCAGATTGCCTTTGGTTTTCTCCTCGACCATAGAAAGCATATCAATGGACAGCTTTGCAAGTTCCAGATTTCTCTCAGCCTTGTTGGTCAGGGGATTCACAACCTTGCCCATCTGCTGCATAGTGGCGCCGTAGAGCATCACTACCAATTGGGCAAACAGTGCCTGGTTCTGCTCTCCTGGACTATTGTTCGCTGTTTTCTCTGCCATTTAAGCACCTCCTTTCTTGGAAACAACACAAGTGTTTGCTATCACTCAGTATCTGCCTGGAAATACCCATATTTTTTGTCATTCCGGCAATCTTTAAGCCGGAATCTACTTCAGTCAGTAATGGATTCCCGCTAAGGACGTGCGGGAATGACAAATTCGGACGGACATAATTAGCGGTTCCTACAAATTAGATAGTTCTGGTCATCCCCGGGGGTGAAAGGTTCGGTGCACCTCTTTGAGGTATTCACGGTCGAGATGGGTATAGATCTGGGTGGTGGAGATATCGGCGTGCCCAAGCATCTCCTGCACTGCTCGCAGGTCGGCTCCGCCTTCCAGAAGATGGGTGGCAAAGGAGTGCCTCAGGGTATGGGGGCTCACCTTTCTCTCTATACCCGCCATCCGGACATAACGGCGCAATATTTTCCAGAAGCCCATCCGGGACATCGGTTGTCCCCGGTGATTGAGAAAGAGTACTCCCTGGGAACTTCCTTTGCAGAGTCCGGGCCTGGCATCGGTTGAGTAGTGGGTAACCCACTCTATTGCCTTCTGTCCTATTGGTACCAGTCGTTCCTTCGAGCCTTTGCCAAAAGTGCGTACCAACCCCTCTTTGAACAGCAGGTGGGAACAACGAAGAGTCAGAAGCTCAGAGACCCTCAACCCAGTGGCATAGAGAAGTTCTAACATCGCCCGGTTTCTTATCCCCAGGGGTTTGGTCACATCTGGCTGGTCTAAAAGTCTCTCCATCTCCCAGGGGTTGAGTACACTGGGAAGTTTTCTGCCCAGCTTAGGAGGTTCCAAATACTGAGTAGGATCGGACTGTGCTAAGCCCTCAGCGGTAAGGAAGCGATAGAATGTCCGGATAGCGGAGAGGTTACGGGCAAGACTGGTCGCCTGTAGTCCACAATCCCGCAGCCGATACAGCAGGTCCAAAACATCGTCCTGAGTACCCTGAGTAGCGTCCTCTGTCCCTCGGTCGGCCAAGAACTTCAGGTACCGAGCCACATCCCTCTGATAGGCAGCTATCGAATTTTGTGCCAACCCCCTCTCTAATGCCAGATAGTCGACGAATTGTGTGAGAAGTTGCTCCATCTATTGCTCCATTATGCTGTGTATAAACTATACAAAACTGCTATTCAAAAGGCAAGATTTTTTTACCCAGGTATAACCCAAGTACTTGACAGGATGCCCAAAATTGTCTATATTTAGGCAATTATCCGGAACGACTATTTTTATCCAACAGAGATTATTAATTTTATGAAAAGGCTGGTGCCGCTTGGCAAGAGGAAGAGAATAGAAAAGTGGATCAAAGGAATAAGCTTAAAACAGGGGAGAAAAGATGGGAACTCAGGTGCCGAAAGTCGCAGTGATCGGAACTGGAAGAAGGGCCTTGGACGGATATATAAAAGTGCTTTTAGAGCAATTCTCAGAGAGAATAAAAATTGTAGCCGTAACCGACAGGGTTTCTGAGAGGTTGGATGAGGCAAGGCAGATATTAGGTCCGGAAGTGAAGCTCTTTTCTGACTATCAGGAATTGCTCTCCTCAACAGATGTGGATGCGGTGATCGTCTGCACTCCGGACTTCACACATGAGCAGATCAATCTTGACTGCCTGAAAGCGGACAAACATGTCATCTGTGAAAAACCCTTGGCTCTGAGCCTTAGAGGCTGTGAGAGGGTTGTTCAGGAGGCAGAGACCAAGGGCAAGCTTCTGCAAGTCGGCTTGGTTCTTCGCTATAGCCCCTTTCATCAGAGGCTAAAAGAGGCGGTGGAAAGCGGTGCCATCGGCAGGGTGCACCTTATCTCCGTGCTTGACTACTATGCGGGAGGGCGGACCTATTTTCGGCGCTGGAACAGGTTACGCAAGAACAGTGGTGGGTTATTGATCCACAAAGGATGCCATGCCTTTGACATCATGAACTGGTTGGCCGACAGTTCTCCCCAAACAGTTGCTGCCTTCGGGAACCTGGCAGTATTTAACCCAGGTACTAAACCGGCTTATGCCCAGCACTGCACTAACTGTCCAGAGAAGTACACCTGCATAGACAGTGTATATCTGAAACTTGACAAGGAGGTTATAAAACGCCAACAGGAAAGAGGGTATACTGATTTCGACCTCTGCCTCTATAACTCTGAGAAAGACACCCAGGACAACGATGTGGTGATCATAGAGTATAAAAACGGAGTGAAGGCGTCTTACACCGAATGCCTCTTCTCCGCCCGCACTGGGCGTTTCTATTCGGTAGTGGGAGAAAAAGGAGAGATCGAGGCCGACACCGAAAGCAACAGGATAAAGGTCCACTCGCTGATCTCTAAGGAGACCACTGTTCACCAGATTCCCGATATCTCAGGTCACGGGGGAGGGGATAGTCTGCTGTTGGAGGATTTCCTCACCTGCTTCCACCAGGGAGGAAAGCCATTGGCCGATGGCGAAGCAGGCAGTTGGGCCACCGCAGTGGGGGAAGCCGCCGAGAAGGCGATAGCAGAGAGCAAGGTTGTAAAGATAGGAGACTTGTGATAACTATTCAGCCACCAAGGCACCCCGATACGGTCATTCTTCCCTACGGGGCAAGCAAAGACACAAAGGGAATATATGAGTTTTAGACCCTTATCAGTCAATCTTAACGTGTCATCTATCAAAATGGAGTCAAAACTTTACCATTTGATCTTAGTGTCTTTGTGGCTAAACTGTGGTTACAATCAAACAATTAAAGTCGGAGGGAAAAAACGATGATTCGGATTGGAATTGTTGGGTCGGATAACAGTCATGCAGAGAGATTCTCGGAGATCACCAACCTGGAGAATCCACCCAAAGGACTGCATGTGGAAGGAGCAAAAGTGGTGGCTATCTTTGGTGAGGAGGAAGAGAGAACAAAAGAGGTGGCTGAACACGGTCAAATACCCAAGATCGTGAACAACCCAAGGGAGATGCTTGAACTAGTAGATGCAGTGATGGTGGTATTCAGGCATGGGGATAAGCATTACCCTTACGCCTCTCCCTTCATCGAGGCGGGTATTCCCACCTTCATCGATAAGCCTTTGACATTAAAGGCCGAAGAGGCAGAGAAGCTGGTCGAGCTTGCCGAAAAGAGAAACACGCCACTTACCTCTTTTTCCACTCTTCGCTATGCCCAGAATACTGTGGAGTTTATTAAGAAAACCAAAGAGATCGCACCTCTCACTGCCGGAGTGAGCGCTGGGCCAGCAAATGCAGAGGAACATCGGCAGTACGGAGGGTTGCCCTTCTATGGCATCCACGCAGTAGAACTGATGCTGGCCACATTCGGATACGGGGTAGAGAGCCTATTGGCTGCCGAAAGGCAAAAGAATATCCTTGTCTCTGTTAAATACCAAAACGGGGCTCTAGTGGTTCTCTACTTATTGGGAAATGCCTCCTATGTATTTCATTTAATCGCTTACGGCAAAGAAGGCCATTTAGAGAATGTGGTAGATGCTTCCACCTGTTATGCCGATGGGCTGAAGGTGTTCCTCAAAATGATCCAGACGGGCAAGCCACCTCTTTCTGGAAACGAGTTGATTGCACCGGTGCGAATTCTGGAGGCGGTTGAGCAGTCACTCTCTACTGGTAAGGAGATCAGGCTTTAGTAGCCAATGGTGGTATTCGCTGGTAGATAACAATCTCGCTAAATCAGCGTTCGTGTGGGTTTCTGGTAGGGGTGCAACTGTGTGTGCGCCCCAATTTGGGCAGACACGTAGGCTTCGCCCTGAGGGGCTCAAGCCCGAAGGGTCTACCCCTACGAATATGTGCTAATCTTGTAGCTTTTTCACCATCACTAAGGTCCGAGGCTTGGGGAACTGGACCGGAATCTCCGTGATAGTGATGGGTATATTCAGATTTAACTGGTCAGAACTTTCGTCAGGGCCTTTGTAAGCAATAAGGGTGCCTCCTCTTCTAAGAAAGGGCAGGGCTAAGGGGACCAACTTAGAGAAGGGAGCGACGGAGCGGGCGGTGACCAGATCGAAACGACCGAGATATTGTTCCTGAGAGTGAAAACCTTCGGCTCGCTCACAGATTACACTGACAGACTGGAGTGCCAACAGAGCGACCAGCTTTCTGAGGAAAAGAATCCTCTTTCTCCGAGAATCCAGAGCGGTGAGGGATACCTGAGGGCAGACGATCTTGATGGGTACCCCAGGGAACCCCGCTCCTGAACCCAGGTCCAAAAGCTGGGTCCCCTCTGGCCAATCTAAATGAGGGACAGGTGTGAGGGAATCCAGAAAATGATGGGTGATGATCCGGGATTCGTCTGCCCTGGAGATCAGGTTCATCCTCTGATTCCAGTCCAAGAGCAGCTGGTGATAGGTGGCGAAGGCCTCAAGTTGCTCTTTTGTCAGGACTATGCCCAGCCGCTGAGCCCCCTGTTGCAGTTGTTTCACCTGAAACATCTTGCCTCTTTCTCTTCTCCAAATAGATTATGAGGGCAGAAAGGTCGGAGGGCCTGACCCCGGTGATCCTTGATACCTGCCCCAGCGACCTGGGTCTTATCTGCCGGAGTTTCTCCCTGGCTTCTGTGGAAATGGTTTCGATAGAGGAATAGTCTATTCCCTCGGGAATTATCCTCTTCTCCAAGCGTTTGAAATGTTCCACCTGCTGCTTCTGCCGCTCAATGTATCCTTCGTATTTGATCTCCATCTCTACCTGCTGCCGGATCTGTTGCTCAGGGCAATCTGATTTGCCTCGCAGGGGCAAGATATCTTCATATCTCACCTGGGGGCGTTTCAGTATCTGGGCCAATCTCTCCGGCTCCGAGATGGCTGGTGTTCCACAGCGGGCCAATGTGGGGTTGGCCTCAGAGGGTCTCACCCGTTTTTGCCTCAGAAAATCTACTTCTGATTGGGTAATTTCTCTTTTCCGTTGGCTTTTTCTGTAAGTCTCCTCTGGAATTAAGCCTAACCGGCAGCCGTACTCCATCAATCTCAGGTCGGCGTTGTCCTGGCGCAATAGAAGTCGGTACTCGGCACGAGAGGTGAACATCCGATAAGGCTCTTCCACTCCTTTGGTGACTAAGTCATCTATCAGCACCCCGATATAGGCCTCGGATCTGTCCAAGATAAAAGGTTCTTTCCCTTTTGTCCTCAACACCGCATTAATTCCTGCCATCAATCCCTGGGCAGCGGCCTCTTCGTAGCCCGAGGTTCCGTTGATCTGTCCGGCTAAGAACAGGCCTTTAACTCTTTTAGTCTCCAATGTGGGGCAAAGCTGAGTAGGAGGAATGAAGTCATACTCAACTGCATAGCCAGGCCTGATGATCTCTGCCTGCTGCATCCCCGGGATGGTCCGCAGTGCCTTCAGTTGAACATCTTCGGGCAGACTGGTGGCAAACCCGTTCACATAAACCTCGGTGGTAGTTCTGCCTTCCGGTTCGATGAAGATCTGATGGCTCTGCTTGTCGGGGAACTGGACCACCTTCACCTCGATAGATGGGCAGTATCTGGGTCCTGTGCCCATAATCCTGCCTGTATAGAGAGGGGACCTATCTAAGGCTGCTTCAATTATTCGGTGGGTCTCTGGATTAGTGCGGGTGAGGTAGCAGAGAAGTTGCTCGAGTTCTACTCGTTCTGTGCGATAAGAGAGAGGCTGAGGTGGTTGATCACCTGGTTGTTCTTCCATCTGGGGAAAATCCACTGTCTGGCCATCTACCCGGGGAGAAGTGCCGGTTTTGAGCCTGCCCAGGCGAAGGCCCAACTGCTGTAGAGACTCTGAGAGTCCAACGGAGGGGAACTCGCCTGCTCGTCCGGCGGGAAAACTGTCCAATCCAATGTGGATTAAACCGTTGAGGAATGTCCCGGTGGTCAGAACCACTGCCCGGCCAGATATCTCAGCGCCAATATGGGTCTTCACCCCGGTTATTCTATCCCCCTTGGTCAACAACGCCACCACCTGTGCCTGTTTCAGGTCGAGGTTCTCCTGATGTTCCAGGCATTTTCGCATCTGGAGCCGATAGGCAATCCTATGTGCCTGGGCACGAGGGGACCAGACTGCCGGGCCTTTGGAGCGGTTGAGCATTTTAAACTGGAGTGCGGTGGCATCGGTTACCCGGGCCATCTCTCCCCCCAGGGCGTCTATCTCACGCACCAGGTGGCCTTTTGCCAACCCCCCA
>DAOWIT010000104.1 GCA_030640765.1 Candidatus Latescibacterota bacterium
AATCACCGCTTGGATCTTTCCCATTGCGAGTCTCGAATGACTCTTGCACTTTATGAGGAACTGCGAGCGCTCCGCCGAGCTGCACAGAACGCCGGACTGACCCAAACTCAGATAGAAGATATTTTCTACAACAATGCGATTCAACTTCTCAAAACTCGCGCAGAAAGAACGAAATAATGAGAATGAGATTGTTTCTTTAAATTTGTTAAAACCTTTTGTGGAAGCAATAGGCAACTCTTTTACAAATATGCCGGTCTCGGATTATTATGTCCGATAATTTAGGAGAGAACAATGAAAAACAGGCTTTTCACCAAGGCAATAGTTTTAGGATCCGTATTCATTCTCTTAAGCCTTCTGTTCTGTACCTCCACCTTCTCTTCTCCCCAGATAAAGGTGTATTTCAGCCCCCACGGAGGTGCCCAAGAAGCAATAGCAGAGAGAATAGATAAGACACAGGAGAGTATAGATGTGGCGATGTATGCCTTTACCAATAGGGAACTTGCCTGGGCGTTGGTCAGGGCCCAACAGAAGGGAATAAAAGTGCGGGTATTGTTGGACAGCGACTTTAGCTCTTCTTGTGACTATTCAAAGGAGCATTTTCTCTCCCAACACGATGTCGAGCTCAGAGTCTACCGAAGTCGCCTGAAAGGTGAAAACGCCGGGGGGAGAATGCACCACAAATTTGCTATTGTTGACCAGCGTATTCTCATATTTGGTTCTTACAATTGGACGGCTTCGGCTGAGAAGAGAAATTGCGAGAATCTGCTGATCGTTACTCAATCTCCCAAACTTATTAAGACATTCCAACAGAACTTCAACAGACTCTGGCAAAGGGGAGAAGCATCAGGGGAAGAACTTATTCCGGAAGCAGTGATTTCCGCTACTGACTTGAGGGGGTTGAGGAATTACATCGACAGGTTTGTTGCGGTCGAAGGTGAGGTCAAAAAAGTAGGATATTCTGAGCGAAGCAACACCTACTTTTTGAACTTCGATGTCGTTCGTCCTTGCTTTACTGCAGTTATTTTCAGTTCGGCAGTAGAGAGATTTAAAGCAGAAAAGAAGGACCCTCGTGGATATCAAGGCAAGAAGGTAAAAATCTCAGGGCGACTGATTGAACATCCTAAGTACGGGTTGGAGATTATCTTGGAAGATCCCATACAGATAGAAGAGATAAATAATCGGGTGCATAGCCCGGCTCAATCTGAACGGGAAAACTGAGGGTTTTGAAGATATTTTTATATTTTGCTTGACAAGAGAGTAACGAGCTGATATATTTTATAAATTATTTATTTTGATCCGGGAATCAAGTATTAGAAATGTTTAAAAGGAGTCAAGTTAATGGGCACTTATATAGTTAAACAGGCAGATATCAAAAGAAAGTGGTATCTCATCGACGCTCAGGGACAGGTGTTAGGTAGATTGGCCAGTAGGATCGCCCAACTATTGCGAGGCAAGCATAAGATTTTGTATTCTCCTCATTTAGATGTAGGTGATCACGTGGTAGTGGTCAATGCCGCCAAGGTTGAGGTGACGGGGAAGAAGTCCTCTCAGAAGCGATATTACTATCACAGTGGATACCCAGGAGGGTTACGGTTGGTACCTTTTTCGAAGCTCTTATCCGAGAAGCCAACCAGGGTGTTAGAAAAGGCCGTTAAGGGAATGCTGCCCCACAATAAATTGGGCAGAGAGATGTTTAGAAAGCTGCGCGTCTATGCCGGGCCTGAACACTCACAGCAAGCGCAAAAGCCTGAATTATTAGAACTGTAAAACAGGAGGGAGAGTAGTGGAAGAAAGTCTATGGAAAGCTACTGGTGGCCGTAAAGATTGCACCGCGTTTGTCAAGCTAAAATCTGGTTCAGGAAAAATTATTGTAAACCAACGAGCTGCTGCTGACTACTTCGGTCGCCAGACCTTGTTGATGATTATTGAACAGCCTTTTCAGTTGACGCAAACCTTGGGTGAATTCGATGTCATCGCCACTGTCAAAGGAGGCGGCCTATCAGGACAGGCAGGGGCAGTCCGCTTGGGAATTTCTCGTGCCTTGCTTACCTGGAATGAGTCGTTGCGAAATGTTTTAAAATCAGCAGGGTTTTTAACCAGAGACCCCAGGGAGAAAGAAAGGAAGAAATATGGACTGGCAGGAGCCAGAAAAAAATATCAGTTCTCAAAAAGATAACGAACTTGTTGTTACAATGAGAGAACTCTTGGAGGCGGGAGTCCATTTTGGCCATCAGGCCAAACGGTGGAATCCCAAAATGAAGAAATTCATCTTTACCGAGAGGAACGGCATCTATATTATTGACCTTCAACGGACAATCAAAGGGTTGTCAGAGGCACATGATGCCGTACAGCAAGTGGTCGCCGGTGGTAAATCAATACTGTTTGTGGCCACGAAGAAACAGATAAGCGATGTAGTAAAGGAAGAGGCACTAAGATGCGAGATGTTCTATGTTACTGAACGGTGGCTGGGAGGAATGCTTACCAATTTTGAGACTATCAGACGTAGCGTGAAACGCTTAGAGCAACTGGAAAAATCTGCTCAGGACGGCACTTATGAGAAGCTGCCCAAAAAGGAGGTTCTCCAACTAGAACGACAGAAACAGAAGCTTGAGAAAATGTTAGGCGGTATCCGAGGAATGGCCCGCTTACCTGCTATGCTCTATGTGGTAGATACCAAAAAGGAGAGCATTGCCGTTTCCGAGGCCAACCGGTTGGACATTCCTGTAGTAGCGATTCTGGATACCAACTGCGATCCCACTGTAGTGGATTTCCCCATCCCCGGTAATGACGATGCTACCCGCTCAGTCAGATTGATCACCAGATCAATCGCAGATGCTGTCTTAGAAGGTAAAAAACGGATAGCAGAAGAAGTTGAGGCACCAGAAGAGACGAAAGAGCAGGCAAAAGTGGAAGTCCCGGTTGTTAGTCAGCAAGACTCATAAAGTTATAATGGACCAAAAGCGAAAGGACCAAATATATGGTAGTTACCGCTGAAATGGTACAAAAGCTCCGGAAGAAAACGGGCGCCGGAATAATGGACTGTAAAAAGGCGCTCACTACTTCTGGAGGAGATTTTGATAAAGCAGTTAGGCTGCTTAGAGAACAAGGCATCTCAGTAGCCAGCAAGCGAACAGGCCGAATAACCAAGGAAGGAATAATAGCCTCCTATATTCACCCTGGCAGCAAATTAGGAGTATTAATCGAAATCAATTGTGAAACAGACTTTGTCGCTCGCACTGAGGAGTTTCAAGGTTTTGTCAAAAATATTGCAATGCAAATAGCAGCGGCTAATCCCTTAGTCATCAAAAAAGAAGATATTTCGGCTGAGATAGTGAAGAAAGAGAAACAGATCTACGAAAAACAGGCGGAAGGAAAACCAGAAAGAGCTGTCCAAAGAATCATAGACGGGAGGTTAGAGAAGTTTTTCCAAGAGGTGTGTCTCTTGGAGCAACCTTTCATAAAGGATCCTAATACTTTTGTTAACGATCTTCTTACCCAGACCATCGCTAATGTGGGTGAGAACATTTCTATTAAACGCTTTGTTCGCTATAGATTAGGTGAAGAGTAATTTACCAAGGCAGGGGCTATGCAGCAACCCAAGTACAAAAGGATCCTACTAAAGCTCAGTGGTGAAGTGTTAGCGGGGCAATTGAGCTACGGGACTGATCCGGAAGTGGTTAGGGAGATGGCTGAACAAATCTGCGAGGTTCAGAGAATGGGAGTTCAGATAGGCGTGGTGGTTGGGGCAGGTAATATCTTCCGGGGGGTTCAGGCCAGCATCAAGGGGATGGATCGGGTTTCTGCAGATTACATAGGTATGTTGGCAACGGTGATTAACTCTCTGATCCTTCAGGAAACCCTGGAAAAGCTGGGAAACTATGCCAGAGTTCAAACGGCTATTGAAATGGGAAAGATAGCTGACCTATTTGTTAGAAGAGATGCAGTGCGTTACTTGGAGGAAGACCAGGTGGTAATCTTCGCCGCTGGCACCGGAAACCCCTACTTCACTACCGACACCGCTGCTTGTTTGCGAGCCGCAGAAATAGGGGCAGAGGTTATCTTGAAAGGCACCAAGGTTGATGGTGTCTCCGACGCCGATCCTCAGAAGCACCCTTCGGCTCGGAAATTTGACCGTATTGGGTATATCGATGCGTTAAACAGAGGACTGAAGGTAATGGACGCTACCGCGATATCTTTCTGTAAAGACAATAAGTTGCCTATCATAGTCTTCAATATAACCAAGAGGGGAAATCTAACCAGGATACTAACAGGCGAACATATCGGAACCCTGGTGGAGGAGAGCGATGGATGAAAAGATTGTTTCGACAATGAAGGAGAAGATGCAGAAAGCTTTGCAATCACTGGGCCAGCAGATGACCTCCGTCCGAACAGGAAAGGCCAATGTTTCCTTGTTGGACAAAATCAGAGTGGACTGCTACGGCAGTCTCCTTCCTTTAAATCAGGTCGCCAGCATAGGCGCGCCTGAGGTAAGTCTGATCACTATCCAGCCGTGGGACAAAGAGATGTTGCCCAAGATTGAGAAAAGCATCCAGGCATCGGATCTGGGACTTACACCCTCTAACGATGGCTCTATTATCCGGCTGCAAATCCCCTCTCTGACAGAAGAACGCCGAAAAGAACTGGCTCGGGTAGTGAAGCGATTGGCTGAAGATAGTCGGGTTGAAATTCGGAATATCAGGCGGGAGGCAAACGATACATTAAAGAAGCAGGAAAAATCAGCAGAGCTGTCCGAAGATGATAGTCATAGACTTATGGAAAAGGTGCAGGATTTAACCGACAAATTTATCGAAGAGATAGACGACCTCCTAAAAAAGAAGGACGAGGAAATTATGACCGTGTGAAATTTCACCCGGGATCCTAATATCGAGAATTTCCTTATAGATAACAGGCTCATTTTCTCCGTGAGAGCAAGATTGATATAGTATGTCTGGAGAGAAATGAACCTGTTTTTTGTTGAAAGATCTCCACTTCCACCTCAGAGATTCCTGACGGATAGCTTTTCTTGATCTCTCTGTTTTTAGTCTCTAAATACCTCTGAGATGATGGGGTTGGTTATTCTACCCTTGTGCAAGCACAGTCCTTTCTTCAAGGCTGAATTCTCTTCTTGTGTTTTTATTCCTTTCTCAGCCAAGGATAAAAGATAGGGGAAGGTGGCATAACAAAGTGCATAAGTCGATGTTTTAGCTACTGCTGAGGGAATATTTGCCACACAATAATGGACAATTCCATCCTTCAGATAAACTGGATTCTTATGAGTAGTCGACTTGCTCGTCTGGAAACAACCTCCCTGGTCTATTGAAACATCAACCAAAATTGTACCTTCCTCCATTATTTTAAGGTCTTCTTCTGTGAGTAAGACAGGGGCCTTAACCCCAGGAATAAGAACCGCTCCGATGACCAAATCAGCTTCTTTTAAGACCTTTCTCAGGTTCTCCGAGTCAGAATAGAGGAGTTTTACATTTGAAGGCAGAATATTCCTAAGATAGCGAAGTCGATCAAGGTTAATGTCCAGAATAAAGACTTCTGCTCCCATGCCAGAGGATATGATGGCACTATTCAGACCTACGGTCCCCCCACCAATGACAACTACTCTGGCTGGGGATACTCCGGTTGCCCCACTTAGCAAAACCCCCTTCCCTCCATATTCTTTCTCTAAATATTTCGCTCCTTCCTGAGGAGCAAGTCTGCCTGCGATCTCGCTCATTGGCAGAAGTAAAGGGAGACTCCCATTTTCTTCTACCATTTCGTAAGCAACAGCCGTGATTTTTCTCTCCAAGAGAGCCTTCGTCATTGCCCGACTGGAGGCAAAATGAAAATAAGTAAAGAGAATCTGTCCCTTTTGCAAAAGGTTATATTCAGAAGGTTGGGGCTCTTTAACCTTGACCACTAAATCTGCTTTCTGGAATATTTCCTTGGATGAGGAAATAATCTCAGCTCCTTTCTCTGTATACTCCTTATCTTTAATACCTGCCCCTTCTCCTGCACCTTTCTCTACCAGAATAGAATGTCCTCTTTCCCTTAGGATAGAAACTCCATGGGGCAAAAGACCTACCCGATACTCCTCTTCCTTAATCTCTTTAGGGACTCCTATAATCATTTTCTCATCTCCTTCACTACTTCAATAACATTATCCGCCATATATTCAAGCTGCTCTTGAGTCAACGGATACAGCGGTAGATGGGTAAATCTATGTAAGAAGACTTCTTCGGCATTTGGACAGCTCCTCCGAATGGCCTCTGTATCGTATCCGAGTTGCTTCATATAAGAGAAACGATACAGCGGAGCAAAATGAGGGACCTGAGTTACTCCTTTCTCACCCAGTCCTTTCTTGAAATCCTGGATGTCTCCTCTTAATCTGTCAGAATCAAGTTGAAGGAGATACAGATGATACGTGCTCTTTATGTCATCAGTATCCAGGGGACATGGGACAATTCCTTCTATCCCCTCGAATCGCTTGTTCAGATATTCAGCATTCTCTCTTCTAACAGCAATAATCTCCCTTAGCCTCTTCATCTGATTAAGTAGGACAGCTGCCTGAATTTCGGTAGAAGAATGGTTCCCGGCCGCAGTGTAATAGCCACCTTTTCCTTTCAATGCCACCACATCGTAAAGCCATTTCTCAATGGGATGAGCAATATCAAAACCACCAAATCGGCTTTTAGGAAAATCTTCACCAAAATCGGTATTGGTTACTACTATTCCACCTTCCCCTAAGGCATTGACATTCTTCACCTCGTGGAAACTATAAGAGCCGAAGTCTCCAATCGTTCCACTCATCTTTCCCTGGTAACTTCCACCAAAGGCGTGGGCGGCGTCTTCGACCACCATAATATCGTTTTCTCTGGCCAGTTCCATAATTGAATTCATATCTGGTGGATAGCCTCCTATGTGCACTGGCATGATTACCTTGGTTTTCTTGGTTATTTTTCTTTCTATGTCCTTGGGATCGATGTTTATGATTCTTGGATCAATATCGGCAAGAACCACCTTTGCCC
>DAOWIT010000117.1 GCA_030640765.1 Candidatus Latescibacterota bacterium
AGTAGCGTACGTATGCCCGATAGAGCGCATCCCGATAATTCCTATGAACAGAGTGGATGTGTTCTATCGGGCGCCATACTGTGAGAGTGAAGGATTTAAAGGAGTAGAGCGACTTACTATGAAATCCAGTATATTCACGGTTAGCTGGCTGAAATACCGCCTGTTCTTGAATCGACTCAAGCAGAGGAAAATCTCTTTCATAGTATGCATGGTGATACTCCTTGTACTGGCATACTCAGGATCCTTCTCAGTAGGACGCATTTTCCACACGATTAGTCTGCTCGTGGCTTCTAACCGTCCTGAGGTAATGCGGGAGTTAACCCATTTGCTTTGTCTGGCCATTTTCCTTGGATGGATCATACTAAGTATATTCACAGGGAGCACCGGGACGGGCATCCGAGACCTGCAAAAGTTGGTGCTATTTCCCTTCTCCTTTAAGCGATGGTATGTTGTGAGCATAGGGTATGGATTGCTGGATTATTGGATCGTACTTTCCATACCGATTTTTCTGTGGCTTCTGGTCTTGTTGAATCTGACTAAACCATGTATCATATTCTTATCGCTATTTTCCATTTTGGCCTTTGCGGTAATCACCATTCTGTTGATTCGCATCCTGAGTTTCTGGCTCCAGATGTACACAAGGTTTGCCAGATACAGCAAGTTGCTGGCAGCTATCCTGTTTTTCGCGTGCATTATTGGGTTCAATGTAGTCGTTTATAAATTGGGAGGTGATGTCCACTCCTCCGTTGTTTTGAAATTCCCTGTATCTCAATACTTAGTGTTCGTTCCTCCTGGATTACTGGCGGAGTGTCTCTTCCATTTTGGGAAGGGGAATCAAGGTTCTTTTCTTATATTTTCATTCGCGTTGTTGATCTATCTAGCCGTGGCTTGGTGGGTTGGATACCGGTTAGGGGAGAAGGTGCTTTTTGAACGATCTTTAAAGTCCGAGAATAAAGCTGCCTGGCAACACAGGAATCTCTTTGAAAAGTGGTTTGACTTCCTCAAACCCTTGATTCCTATGGATTGCATGCCTATCGTAGTAAAAGAATTGACTTATACAGTCAGGAACAACCGTATCAAGCTTGTTGGAGGGCTGATTATATTGCTTGAAGGTCTACAACATCTTGTCGTTCCGTTCCCCTCTCAGGATCCATTTGTTCCGATGTTGTTCATGATTTTGGTCTGCTGTTTTGCATTCCATGGCCACATTCTTGGCAATATCTTCGCATTGGAAGCCCGAGGGGTTGTAAATAACTATATCATGCCATTGGATAAAAGGCGTATTATTTTGGGAAAGCATATCGCTTTCTTTCTGTTACAATGGATAATACTCACTCCCTGGCTGATCTGGGTGTTATATAGATACAAATACATCCTTAGTCCATTTCAAATGCTGTCTGCACTGGCTTTATGTTTCTATTTGATGGTATGTTACATTCTTATAGGTGCTCTCATTTCTATATACTTTCCCAAACCTCTGCGATTCGACGAGGTCATTCCTTTCGGCTATGAGCCTGATGCTCGTTATGCTCTTGCAGTTTTTGGTTCTATTCCTCTTCCGTTATTACCGATTGTCCCGGTCATTTACTTAGCATGGGATGTGCCCTCTGCACTGTTTTACAAAGCGATCTCCATTTCAGTATTGATATTGGCTATTTTGATTGTTCCTATTTATTGGCTTGCTTTGCGTAAAATCGCGAACATATTAGAAAGAAGAAAGGAGAAGTTCCTTGCAGAGTTCTACCTCAGGTCATAAGAAACTGAACATGACATACGCCATCCATGTCCGGAATCTGACCAAGCAGTTTGGCAACCTCGTGGCGGTGGACGCCATTGCTCTGGAGGTGAAAGTAGGCACTCTTTTCGGCTTCGTAGGACCCAATGGTGCTGGAAAGACAACCACCGTTAATATGCTCACCGGCCTTTTGAAGCCAACCTCAGGAACCGTGGAGATCCTCGGACGGGACCTTGAGAAAGAACCTGTGGAAACAAAACGTAATATGGGGATGATGCCAGAAGGTTTGGCTCTCTATGAACAGTTAACCGGTGAAGAGTATCTCTATTTTGTGGGAAGAATGTATGGCCTGGAAAAAGAAGATATCCATTCCCGGAGCGAAGAGCTTTTCCAGTTTATGGACTTACAAGATTTCAGAAAGACTTATATCTATGAATATTCTATGGGAATGAAAAAGAAACTCTCGTTAGCTTCTATTTTCATTCACGATCCAGAGGTCCTATTTCTGGATGAACCCTTTGAAGGGATTGATCCTGTTTCGTCGAAGTTGATTCGCGGTGCCTTGGAACAGATGCGGGACAAAGGGGCTACCATTTTTTTTGACTTCCCATATCCTGCCGACTGTCGAAAAGGTATGCACGGAAATCTGTATCATCAACAAAGGAAAGATCATCTTCACCTCCCCTACAGAGCAGATCAGAGAGAAAATAAAAGACGAGATAAGCCAGAAAAGATACCACGATTTGGAAGATGTATTTCTCACACTAATTGGTACCGAACAAGAGGGGAAGGAGCTATCGTGGCTGAGAAAGTGATGCGAGAGGGTATCCCAAAGTAAGATCAAACATGCGGCTTTTTGGGTGGGATGAATAGCAGCTGGCTTCATGCAATCCGTTGTGAATCGGAGGAGAATTTGACTTATTTCAAATCTCAAAATTGGAGGAATCTGCGGCGGCTTTCCCATTACCTGAAGCCTTACTGGTCCAAAGGAGCAGTAGCAGCCGTTGCAGCCGGCTTAGGAGTTATCCTAACTCTCCCCCTGCCCTTGTTGTCTATCTATATCATAGACTATGTAATCGGCGAGGGTAACACACCCATCCTGCATCTGATCTGCCTGTTTCTAATCCTGCTAATTCCTCTCAGTATGCTTCTAAATTTTGTGCAGGAATACTCTCTGAAAGCCTTTGCCCGCCGGGTGATGTTAGACCTAAGGGTAGCCTTGTTTCGACATCTGCAGAGGCTGCCTTTTTCCTTTCTCCAGCGCACACAGACGGGGTATATCGCCTCTCGGGTGAGCGACGATGTGGTTTTTTTAGATGTCTTGCTGGCAAGAACTTACATTAGCTTGGTAACCAGCATCATAGTGTTGGTCTTCGGGACATTTATCATATTCTATATGGACTGGAGATTGTCCATAGTCTCTCTTGTAATTTTGCCTTTTCTAACTACCAACAACCTTATCGCCGGCAAGAAAGTAAGGGAAAGAAATGTTGCCCTTCAGGAGGCCCGGGCAGCAGCATTGTCCAAGACAGTAGAAAGTCTTGGCGGTTTCTTCGTAATGCGAGCGTTCAGAAGGGAGAAGTTCGAGCTGTGGAAGATCTTTAGGTTCAGGAGACAGGAGATCAACGCAGAGATTCAGATCGGAGTGGTGGAGTGCATCACTAACAGTATCGCAGGATTCTTGAACACCTTTGGGATGATTATCATCCTGTGGTGTGGGGCCTATGAGATTATCAAAGGCCGTCTGAGCTTAGGACAGTATGTCGCTTTTAATTCTTTTCTGGGCTATCTCTATGGTCCAACCAAGACTCTCTCCACACTCTATATCGATGCCCAGAAGGGGCTGGCTGCCTTAGAGCGAATCTTTCAAATTATGGATTTGGGGCCTCAGGCAACAGACCTTCCTTCCAGCAGAGTGATTCGGTTCTCCCAAGGTAGAGTAGAGCTGCGCAATGTGGTTTTCAGTTATGATTCAGGACCAGCTGTCTTAAAAGGCATCAACTGCCGAATCGAGCCTGGCGAAACCGTAGCCCTGGTTGGAACAAGCGGTGCCGGAAAGACCACCCTGATCTATCTCATCGGCCGTTTCTTCGAACCCACCCAAGGGCAAATCCTTGTTGATGGCCACAATATCAGAGAGATACACTCCCAAGCCCTGCGGGATCAAATCTCGATTGTGGAGCAGGATGTCTTCCTTTTCCAGGGCTCCATCGCTGACAATATCCGCTACGGGAAAGCCAATGCAACCAAGGAGGAGATAACTTACGTAGGCAGGATGGCCAATCTGGAAGAGTTTGTTATGAGATTGCCACAGGGTTATAACACTGGTTTAGGGCAATTGGCTCACACCATCTCGCCAGGAGAACGGCAGAGGATAGCTCTGGCCAGAGCACTTATCAGAAACCCAAAGATACTGATATTGGACGAAGCAATGTCGGCTCTGGATACGGAATCTGAAGCGGCAATTCAGAAAGCTATCCGGCAAGCAATGAGAGGCCGAACCACTATTTTAGTCGCTCACCGATTGTCCACGGTAATGGTTGCTGACAGGGTTTTTGTAATAGCCAACGGGAAAATCGTAGAGGAGGGAGATCCCAGAGGACTCATCAAGAACGGTGGCGAATTCTATAGGTTGTTTGAGAAACAGTTGAGAAGAGAGACTGGCCAATCTATTTCCCAAATACAATTCTCGTGCGATGAAAAGGTCTAATATTCTTCAACAGGCGGTGAGAAAAGGCATCGTCAGTGAACGAACCATTCTTAGAATCACCGTACCAGTCTCTGCGGTTATCATAGGGATTTTGATTGCCGTTTTCTTGGGGAGAATAGATTTGACAGTGCAAGGTACGGGAGTAGCCATTCCTTCCTGCGAAACAGGGCTTTCTGCTGGAGCAACCACAGATACTCTGTTTGCACTGGTTCAAATCCTGGTGACTTTGTCCCCAGGAAGTTTCACCAAGGTGAAACCTGGACAGCAAGCACATATTTTCCTCAACCCAGACGGGTCGAACCCAGTTCGCTGTGAAGGGACAGTCGCCGCTTTGACCTCCAGAATAGTCGAAGGCAAACACCTGCCGATAGTCTGTATCAAACCGGGAGCGAATTGGGCAGAGACCTGTGGTCTGTTGCCCTCGCCCACACCTGCTGACCTGCCGTGGCAGATACCTGTAAAAGCAAAAATCGTATTAGAGGAGAACAAACCTATTTATAAGCTGCTCTGGGAGACGGCCTTTCGGCGGAGGATTAGACAATGAGATGGGGAAACATAAGTGTGGGAACCTTCCTTTGGATATTGTTTTTGTTACCTCTATATGGTCTTAGTGCCAACAGGGATTCTCACTCCCCATCTTGTCGCTGCGCTCCTTGCAATGACGCTTTAAATACCAATGTGGGTGCAAACTATAATGTGCTTTGGGTAGTAATCAAAAATAGAAGTGAAGGTCAAGGACTTCGATATTCTGGATTATGAACAGGCTAGCAGTTATGGAGGGTTTTGATTTTTCAGCTCACACCGGCAAAGGCGTCAAGGTTGCCGTGGTAGACAGCGGGATCGACTCCGCACATCCAGATATTGGAGAGGTCAAAGGAGGGGTGAGTGTCCGATTAGACAAGGCAGGCCAGATTGCCTTCGGTCAAGATTGGTTCGACTCGGTGGGCCACGGCACAGCCTGCGCCGGGATCATCCGCAAAAAGGCACCTGATGTCCGGTTCTACAGTGTCAAAATCTTCGAGGATGAATCACTTTCGGCCCAAGGGAAAGTTCTGATAGAGGCCATTCGCTGGTGTCTGGTCCAGGGGATGAATGTGGTCAACCTGAGCCTGGGCACAACTGAAAGGCAAGTTTTGCCCAACCTGAGGGAGGTATGTGACCACGCGGAGCAAGAAGGGGTGCTGCTCGTCTCCGCCGAGCATAACGAAGGGCGGGAGAGCTTCCCGGCCTGTTTCCCTAATGTCTTCGGGGTAACCGCCGGACAGGTTTACGGAAAGTACGCCTATCTTTACCGGGAGCACCATCCAATCGAATTCGTAGCCAGGGGTGATCCCCAGAGGCTCTGCTGGGTTCAGCCCAGGTATGTCTTTATGGCCGGTACCAGCTTCGCTGCCCCTCAAATAACTGCCCTGATTGCCCTGATTTTAGAAGAATACCCCAACGCCGATTTCCATCAGGTCAAGCAGATCCTGATGGCTGACTCCTCTCGGGAAAGAAGTCGGCCTGTCTCCAATCTCACCAAATGGACCCAAGCCAGAATCCGTAACTCTAAAGAGCTACCCCACACCACTCCCGGGCAGCTTGACTGGATCAAGAAAGCAGCAATCTACCCTTTTAACAGAGAAATGCATGCCCTGATTCGATTCCGCGATCTTTTGAACTTTGAGATTGTGGGAGTGGGTGACCCAATAGGCAAGAGATTGGTGGGCAAAGACGCTGGGGAGGCAATCGGAGCGGAACCTATTGGGTTTAAGATCGCTCATAAACTTGAACGCATTCTCGCTGATGCGGACACCTTCATTCTGGGTTATGTGGACCAGTTGGGTAGATCACTCAGGCGAGATCCGTTCAGAGAGATTTCACAAAAGGCACTCGCTCTCGGGAGGCATATCTACAGCTTAGCTCCTATCAACCCTTCAGCTTACCCGGAGATTTTCAAGATAGCAGAAAGCAAAGGGCTGAGGATCGCCTTCCCTTTCGTCTCATCGGAGGAGTTGAGGGAAATTCCCCCTGACCGGCTGTCCAGTCCCAAGAGCATCGATATACCAGTGGTGGGGGTATTTGGTACCGGACCACAGCAAGGAAAATTCACCACTCAACTTGCTTTAAGGAGGATACTCTTGGCCCAAGGTTATCGGATAGCCCAACTCGGCAGTGAACATCAGTCAGAACTGTTCGGGTTTGATCTGACCTTTCCCTATGGCTACGCTTATTCAGTATGGTTACCAATGGATGCTTATATTGCCTACTTGGATTACAAGATCTGGGAAATCTCTCAGCGCAGAAGACCTGACATTATGATCGTAGGGGCGCAGTCAGGCACTGTTCCCTATGACTTCTCCCTATCTCCCCAAACAAACTACACCCTCCCTTCGCTGGCTTTTCTATTTGGCACTAAGCCCGATGCTTACATTCTCACCGTCAACAGCATCGACCCGGATGAGTATATCCAACACAGCATCAACGCCTTGAAGGCCTTAGGCAAGGGCGAGACCATTCTCCTCACAATGAGCGACAGGGAGAAGGACATCCGATCCGCCTACGGCACCAGCCGCGTGGAGCTCAGACAGATGTCGCCGGAGGAGTTAAAGGCCAAGCTGGATCACTTAGAGGACAGATTCGGCATTCCTGCCACGGAGGTA
>DAOWIT010000153.1 GCA_030640765.1 Candidatus Latescibacterota bacterium
AGAGGATCCTCTCTGAGGGACGAGATATTATCGTCCTCGACGGGTTAGCGTATAAACCGAATATTAAATTAGTCAGGACGCAGATTTTCGCAGATAACCGCAGAAAATAATATTTGTAATCTTGACAATCTGCGTTTACCCCGTTAGATAAGATGCTAGAATTTGTTAAATTTAATAAAAGGCTTAATCTAATTATCTAATGGGGTTTATCTGCGTCTAAAATGGAAATTCCATGTAATCGAGGTACAAAACATTAGAGTATATAGACATTAGAAAGAGGGCTGTTTATTAACAGACAAATGTGGAAAAGGGGGGATATCTATCCGCACTTTTTTCCACCGGGCTGCTTTTAAAGATGTCTGTTTAAAAGATCGAGTGGATATTAAGACTTCTTACACAATTTCATTCACATCTTAATCACCCAAGAAAAATAACCTTACTTAAGACTCTTGATAGTTATCCACTGGCTAATTATTAGTATGATATATTTATGAAAAAGGTATAATATTTAAAATAGTGTGTTAATTCAAGGAGGAAAATCAAATGAAGATCAAAATCGAACAAAGCACTTTCAATGAGGGAATACAGAAAGTATTCAGTATTGTTCCTCTTAGAACAACGCTGCCGATACTTTCTAATATTCTCCTGGATGCAAAAGAAGGTGGCTTAAATATATCTGCCACTGATTTAGATGTGTCAATTTCCACAAATATAGCGGCGGAGGTTGAACAACCTGGTTCCATAACTGTCTTAGCGAGGAAGTTTGCAGAGGTGTTAAGGGAGTTACCCAATGCTCTACTCTCCTTGGAATCAGATGGTGAGCGCGTTTGGATTTTGAGTGAGAGAGGGAGGTATAGCTTAATGGGACTTCCTGCTGAAGATTTCCCCCGACTGCCCTCTGGGGTGGAAGGAACAACTATCCAACCAGAAGGTGATGTACTGGCAGAGATGATAAGAAAAACAAGTTTCACTGTCTCAACAGATGAAAGCAGGCCAGCCTTAACCGGAGTCTTGTTTAAGGCCGATGGGAAAAGAATAAGCATAGTTGCTACTGACGGTCATCGATTAGCCGAAGTGAGGAAAACTCTCTCCGTGCCATTTTCTACTTTTGAGGCAATAGTTCCCCCTAAGGCTTTAAGCCATTTTACCGGTCTAATCTCAGGAGGAGAGCAGCTTAAGAAGGTAGTTGTGGGAGAGACATACATAGCGTTCGATTTGGGAGAAACGCAGTTATATTCTCGTCTTATAGAGGGTCCCTATCCTGATATTGAACGAGTAATTCCCCAAGCTAATGAGAAGAAAATGGTTGTAAACAATGAAGACTTCTCTTCTGCGGTGAGGAGAGTTGCCGCTCTTTCGGATACCGATACCCATCAAGTCTGTTTTTTAATCCGTAAGGGAACGGTAAAACTCTCTGCAACCAGCCAAGACATGGGGGGAGAAGCTACAGAAGAGGTGGATGTTCAATATGACAACGAAGATTTAGATCTTGGATACAATGCTAACTACATATTAGAGATATTAAAAAGGATGAAAAGCGATGAAGTTGTATTTGAGTTGGATACCCCTGTGAGTGCTGGAATTGTCAAGCCAGTGACCCAGCCTGAGGATGAAGATTATCTGTGCCTTATTATGCCCTTGCGACTTAACGATTAGAAAAGGGAGTTTTCGTTATTAGAGAAAGATGGAAACAGCCAGCTTGTATTGGCGAGCTGCTAACAGGCTTAATCAGTGAGTTAGGAATAGAGAAGAAACTGGCTGAAACCACGGTATGCCAGATTTGGGACGAAGCGGTCGGGAATAATCTCTCCCAGGTCACCTCAGTGGTTTCCATTAAAAGAGGAAAACTCTTTGTAAGGGTGAAGACCCCTACTTGGCGGAACGAATTAGTATTCTTAAAAAGCGAGATAATATCCAAGTTAAACAGAAGGGTGGGCAAGAAAGTGGTAAAAGACATTATCTTCGTGTAAGCAATAAGAGCAATCCAGCGACAAAGACACAAAGAAAAATATCTATTATTTACCCTTGGTGTCTTCGTGGCGAGTAATAATGGAGGTAAAATGGAGCCTTTGAATGAGGAGTACAGTGCGGCAAGAATCCAGGTGTTAAAAGGGTTGGAGGCCGTGAGGAAAAGACCGGCGATGTATATCGGCAGCACGGGTACTACCGGACTTCACCATCTTGTCTATGAAGTGGTAGATAACAGCATCGACGAAGCCCTTGTTGGCTACTGCGATGAGATAGAGATCACGATGAACAAAGACGGCAGTGTCGCCATCGTTGATAACGGCAGGGGAATACCTGTGGATATACATCCCACCCAGAACAAACCGGCCCTTGAGGTTGTGATGACAATGCTCCATGCCGGCGGTAAATTCGACAAGAAGACCTATCAAGTCTCGGGGGGACTCCACGGGGTGGGCGTCTCGGTGGTTAATGCCCTCTCTCTTTGGTGTGAGGTTGAGGTCTGGCGCGAAGGGAAAAAATACCTCCAACGTTACCACCAAGGGACACCTGAGACGGAAGTAAAAGAGATCGGAGAGACAGAACATTCCGGGACGAAGGTCTCCTTCCTCCCGGACCCGGAGATATTTGAAATCACCGATTTCAGCTTTGATGTTCTTTCCCATCGGCTTAGAGAGCTTGCCTTTCTCAACCCAGGGGTTCATATCTCCATTAAGGATCAAAAAAGTGATAAGGAGCACAGCTTCCAATACGATGGAGGCATTTCCTCTTTTGTCGAGTACCTGGATGAGGAGAGGAACCCCCTTCATCAGCCTCCCATATACTTTGAGCGTGAGCGCGACGCTATCTCTGCTGAGGTAGCGATGCAGTACACCGAGTCCTACTCTGAAAATATCTTCACCTATGTGAATAATGTGAGTACAACAGAGGGGGGGACGCATCTTATCGGGTTTAAAGCCGCCTTGACGCGAGTCTTCAATGTCTATGCCCAGAGAGAAAATATACTTAAGACAATAGAGACCTCGTTGTCCGGCGAGGATGTGAGGGAAGGGCTCACGGCAGTGCTGAGCATTAAAATGCCCGATCCCCAGTTCGAGGGGCAGACGAAAACCAAACTGGGCAACAGCAATATCAGGGGAATTGTTGAATCTCTGGTGACAGAGAGCCTTATGGAATTTTTCGAAGAGAACCCCTCAGTGGTGCAAAAGGTATTGATGAAATCCATCGAAGCGGCCAGGGCCAGAGAGGCAGCTCGGCGAGCCAGGGAACTCACCCGACGCAAGACAGCCCTGGCCAGCAATAGCCTGCCGGGTAAACTGGCCGATTGTTCCAGTAAGAACCCAGAGGAATGTGAGATATTCTTAGTAGAAGGTGACTCTGCGGGGGGGTCCGCTAAACAGGGGAGAGATCGCCGATTCCAGGCAATCTTACCCCTGTGGGGGAAGATGCTTAATGTCGAAAAAGCAAGACTTGACAAGGTATTAGGGAATGATAAGTTAGAACCCATTATCACCGCCTTAGGAGCCGGCGTTGCAGAGGAGTGTAATCCCCAAAAGCTTCGCTATAACAGAATTATAATTATGGCCGATGCCGATGTGGACGGCTCGCATATTCGCACGCTTATACTCACTTTCTTTTTCCGATACATGCGCGGCCTTATCGAGAAAGGGCATATCTGTATCGCCCAACCGCCGTTGTTCTCTATCCGAAAGGGGAAGAAAGAGCAATACGCCTACAATGAAGAGGAAAGAGATGCTATCATTCTTCGCTTCGGGGAAGACAAGGGGATTGTTGTCCAGCGCTACAAAGGATTGGGCGAGATGAATCCGGACCAGCTTTGGAAAACTACTATGGATCCTGAAACCCGAATGCTGTTGAGAGTGACCTTAGAGGATGCCGTGGAGGCAGAGAAAGTGTTCTCCACTCTTATGGGAGGGCAGGTCGAACCCAGGCGGAGGTTTATCGAAGAGAACGCTAAGTATGTGCAGAACTTAGATGTGTAAGTTATCACCTTGAAACATTTGCCCTGCCACGAAATAACTATCATGATGTCTGGCAGTCCTTAAATCCCCCTCGTTCCCCCTTTACAAAAGGGGGAGGATTTAGATTTTCCCCTCCTTTAGCAAAGGGGGAGGATTGGATTTTCCCCCTTTAACAAAGGGGGGCAGGGGGGATTTGAAGAAGCGTTCAGCTAAAATAATGTAAACTATATTATGTCCTCAGTAACAGTAGGATTGAGAG
>DAOWIT010000138.1 GCA_030640765.1 Candidatus Latescibacterota bacterium
ATTACCTTCATTGATAAGATCGCTTAAAGGTAATCCCTGATTTTGATACTGCTTAGCTACGCTAACCACAAAGCGCAGGTTTGCCTGGGCTAATTGCTTCAAAGCCTCCTCGTCTCCGGCTTTGACTCTTTTAGCCAGTTGTATCTCCTCTTTCGGTTTTAATAGGTCGATTTTACCGATTTCTTGCAAATACTGCTCCAGAGAGCGATCTTCAGTTACATACGGTTTTTTTATCAGCTTAGACACCCTTATCTCACTCCCCTTTATTCATTTAGACAGATTAAAGACAGCATTGGTTTAGATAGATGCAAACAGATTTCATAACTATCTATCTCATCGCTGGTTATTGTTTTTCTCCGAGGGCAACGAAACGGGTCCACGTGCCTCGTTTTATCAAGAACAGGACAGGTTTTTCACTGCCTTTCAGTTGCTGGACAGCTTGTTGATAATCTTCTAAATCCTCAATCTGATAGTGACCTACCTGAAGGATGACATCCCCCGGCCTTATTCCTTTCTCTTCGGCGGGGCTGCCGTCTTCTACCCCGATGACCACCGCCCCGGTTTTCTCTTTTATTCCCATTGAGCGGGCAACATAGCTTTTGACACTGGCCACTTCCATCCCCATCCAGGCCTGGGTTTCTTCACCTTCCGACTCACCAGTCGCTAACTTCAGATATTGCGCCCGATCGCTTAGGGTAAAGCTGAGCTCCTTCTTTTTGCCGTCACGGATAACCGTCATCTTCAGCTTCTCCCCCGGTGCATGGCTGGCGACCAGCATCCGGAACTGCTTAACAGTCTTTATCTTCTCCCCAGCAAGCCGGATAATGACATCTCCTACCTTCAGCCCTCCTTTCTCTGCCGGCGTGTCAGGTTCGACTGTGGCTACCAGAACTCCTTCAGTGGCAGAGAGGCCTATTGCCTCTGCCAGATCAGAGGTTATCTCATTAGGCGTCATACCCAAGTAGCCCCGCACCACTTTACCCTTGACCATAAGCTGTTCCATCACCCTGTGGACCATATTGATGGGTATGGCAAAACCGAAATTTTGCCCCTGCACATTTCCGGTGATAGCGGTGTTGATGCCGATCACTTCTCCCTTTATATTCATCAAGGGGCCACCACTGTTGCCATAGTTAATAGCAGCATCAGTTTGGATGAAATCCTGGTAACTGGGTGTTCCGCCCTGAAACGAGAGACCAGATCGCCCTTTCGCACTCACTATTCCGTGTGTGGCCGTTCTTTCAAGTCCCAGGGGATTCCCCAGCGCCACCACCCAGTCGCCAACCTCGATCTTATCGGAATCACCTAATTTCGCTATCTCGTGGTCAGGGATCTCTTTGTCTATTTTCAGTTTAATCAACGCCACATCCGTTTCCGGGTCTGTTCCGATAACTTCTGCTTTGAGTTCCCTTTTATCAGATAACTTAACCGAAATCCCTTCGGCTCCAGCGACCACATGATTATTAGTCAAGATATGTCCCTTTTTGTCCACAATAAATCCCGAGCCGAGAGTTCTCTGGTGTTGTTTTCTCTTCTTCTTAGATTCCGGATCACGGAAGGGCCGGAAGAAGTTCTCCCACGGGCCTTTGAACTCAAAGGGGAAATCGGGGACTCTCACCCTTACCACCTTTTGAGCAGTGATTGAAACCACAGCAGGTCCCACTCTTTGGATGGCCAACCCGAAGGGGCTTTGGCTGGTGGCGACTACAGTCTCCTGTAGCATCCCTTCCTCTGCAGAAGGTTTAGTGTGGCCTACAGGTGTTTTCCCTAATCCGGAAGCGATGATTATCCCTACAAAAGTGAACAAGACCGCAATGGAGGCGACGATCGCATAGTTCTTGATCTCCGATACGCTCTGTTTCATCTCGCTTTTCTCCTTTATTCCCGGTATATTTTGGAGTTACTTGCAGTTCAGCGTTTCATTTTCCCTGTTTGTTCTATTAAACGCCCAAAACAGGTTTAAGTTCCAGGATTCTTTCTCAGGTGGAAGATTCTGCGGTCTCGCTTTCTGTCTTCTGTTTTTCTTTCTCCTCTCGTATTTTCTCCAGTTCGTTCTCTTTTTCTCTTATGCTCAGTTTTAGGGAGTTCATTTTCTCTATCAAAGTCTTAGCTTCCTCGTCGGCCCAAAGCTCTGGCTTCTTCTCTTCGGCCGCCTTCTGATAGATGGTTTCCCCCAGTTGAGTGAAAGTGCGAGTCAGCTCTCGCCTGATGGCAGCGATGTCGAGTTTAAGCTTACCGATCCTGCTCAACTCCTCTGTTTTCTCCACAGTAACGGAGACACCAGTCTGGAATCCCTTCTTAATTTTGTTCCATAAAGGTTTCATCTTATCCCTCCTCTTATTTATAGAAGATATTGTGTTGTTTGCGAATTGCCCTATTGGTTCAGTCCGAAAAGCGGGCATTTCTCCGAGTGTTTGGCAGTTGGGAAGCCAAAGCAGGCCTGTAAGCCGAGTCCTGTCGAGAGTGGCCATTTATCTGGTCTCTATGTTGCCATAGGGATCAAGCGGCCTACCCGAGAGTCAAAAAGAGGCGGGCCACCTCTCCTCTCCTATTTGGCCTTGCTCCGGGTGGGGTTTGCCATGCTTCCGATGTCACCACCGAAACGGTGAGCTCTTACCTCGCCTTTTCACCCTTACCCCGCACCTTTTTACGAATGGATCATTGATTGACTCGTAAAAATTAGCAAGGTTGTCATTCTGAACGTAGTGAAGAATCTGACTTGTTGATAACTTACAGTAACCTAGTAAGATGCTTCGACAAGCTCAGCATGACAAAAAAGAGACCTTTTACGAGTCCATCAACATTAAGAGAATAGCGTTCTCCTTTTCCTCGAGTCTGAAAGATGCGGGGCGGTATATTTTCTGTGGCACTTTCCGTGGCATCACTGCCCGTCGGTGTTACCGACCACCCTGCCCTGCGGAGCTCGGACTTTCCTCCCCACTGGTTGAACCAGCAGAGCGACCACCCGGCCCACTTTGGCTTCTCCTTAGGTTGGATTTACCCAATTGGTAATGTCTAACAATTCGGTCAGCCAGATCATCTGCCCGGCTGTTAACGGCTCTTTCGATGTGTTCGATGTGAAAACTCTTCAATCTCTGACAAAGGCTGCTGGCACGCTGAAACAGAGGCACAATATTAGGGTTCTTCACCTTATAACTGCCGTCCATCTGTCTTACTACTAACTGACTATCGGAGAGGACAAGAAGATGTTCGCCAGCCAATCTTAAGGTTTCCTCTATGGCGGTTATTAAAGCGGTGTATTCAGCCACATTATTAGTAGTATGTCCTATATACTGACTCAACTCCAACAGAGGCCTTCGCTCTTTTTCAATTAGCACCCCTATTGCTGCCGGACCTGGATTTCCTCGGGAAGCTCCATCTATGTATGCTGTTAAAAAAGAGTCACTCCGCAGTTTCATCCCAAACAAGTATCCTTCCACAACTGTCGCAAGTGATCAGTCTGTTGCCTTTCTTGATTTCCACCACTTTTTGAGGCGGGAGCTGTTTAAAACATCCCCCACAAGCCTTCCTATTAACAGGTACTACCGCAACTCCCATTTTGCCTTTGCGAATTCTCTCATAGTTGGAAAGCAATTTTTTGTCAACCCCACTGGTAAGTTGTTCTCTCTCTTGCTTATAATTGTTGATCTCTGCCTCTGCTGGCTCAAGTTTGGCCCGAAAGTCTGATATCTGCTTCTGTTTCAGTTCTTCTTCTTCCTTCAGTTTCTGTTCGCCGGTGAGTATCTTTTCGGTCAACTGTTCGATTTCGGCCATAGTTTTAAGAATCTGTGTTTCAGTTTCGCTCACCACCTGTTTCCAAGTGTCGATTTCTCGTTGCAGTGCTTCGTATTCCTTGTTTGTCTTGACCTCGGTAAACCTCTGCTGGGAGGCTTCCAGATGCTCAGTAGCCACCTCCAGCTCTCTTTCCAGGTGACGTCTTCTCTTTTCTGCCTCCTCTTTTTCCTCCTTTTGGGCTTGCAGGTCTCTTCTGCTCTGTTCAAGCTGCTGCTGGGCTGCAGAGATAGCAGCAGGATATTCGCTCTTGACCTTTTCCAACTTGTCGATCTGAATATCAATCTTCTGTAGTTCTAAAAGTACGGCCAACTGCTTTTTCATTATTTATACTCCTCCTTGCTCGGATTAGTTCCCTAACAAAAAAAGTGCACTTCTGAGTGCACTCTTTGAATATTCCATCTTTATTTAAATCAGTTAGGGCAAGAATCTTTGTTCCCCGTCTTTCTGTAAACAAGATTATCTTCCTAATTTTCACAGGGTTGATATATAAAGGAAGCAACTTGTTATGGCCCTCCTTGAAGAAAACCGTGTGTTTATTCCCCACAGAGTGGGCGATACTGGACTCGAACCAGTGACCTCCACGATGTGAGCGTGGCGCTCTAACCGGCTGAGCTAATCGCCCCATAGGAATAGGTTTCTTGAAATCTAAGTTCCTATAGCCTTTCAGATAGCGTTCCCGAAGTTCTCCTTGCCCCGGTCGGTGAAGATCTTACCGGAAGATGCCTTTTTGGAAACTGTGTTGCCATCTGGGAAGAAGAAGTTTTATAATACATAATTTTTTTCGCTTTGTCAAGATATTTCCATTGTGCTGGAGAAATTTTTCCTCTCAAAAAATCATGGCCGTCTCAAAACTGAGGGCCAAAGGAGCTCTTGTTCACTTTTCTGTTGATTTTCCAGCACTATCACTTTATATTTAAAACCAGAAAAACAGGATTTTCTCTCTGTGATCTCCTCTTTCTCGGAGGTCTTTGTACTGCAAAGCCACGAAACTTTGTTTTTCTGACGAGATTTATGATTTGGAATCCGTGAAATCTGCGTAATCCGCAGTTGATTTCTTGGGTTACGGCTCTGCTGCGCTGAGATCTCTGTGGTTAGCCTTCTGGGGAACAAGGGAATAAAATGGCAAATTCGGCCGACCAAGCATACAGGGATTTAAATAGAGTTCTCTTGAGCCTACGCCGCCGCTGGAGAGTGGTAAAATGTCTGCGGGGACTCTCTCTTGCTGTTCTCTTGCTTCTCGGTTCAGGACTGCTTTTCGCCTTGGCTGAGACAATTTTCTGGTCTTCTCCTCCTGTCCGAACCGTTCTGGCACTGACAGTGG
>DAOWIT010000088.1 GCA_030640765.1 Candidatus Latescibacterota bacterium
TCTCTGCGGATATGAGTCCGGACGATATGTTGGCATTCACCGAAGCAGAGGCAGAGAAAGGAAGTTTGAAAATTGAGAAAGGACACCAGTTAATTCAGCAATTTATTGGTTTGGAGGGATAGATGATTGACTCGTAACAAGTCCCTAACCCTGATTTCACCACAGAGACACGGAGAACACAGAGAGAAATAATTTTCAAAATAATCAGGTAATTATATGTTTGCTTTTCTCCGTGTCTTTGTGTCTCCGTGGTAGATTTTAGACTTTTTACGAAAGGATCATAGATGAGTCTGATAGTCCAGAAATACGGAGGCACTTCGGTGGCTACGCCTGAGCTGATCAAAAGAACGGCCCTGCGGATTATCTCTATGAAGAAAAAGGGCCACGATGTAGTAGTAGTGGTTTCTGCGATGGGTGACACCACCGACCAACTGTTTAATCTAGCGACTAAAATTACCGACCGGCCCAGCGGACGGGAACTGGATATGTTAGTCTCCTCTGGGGAAAGGATAGCAATGGCCCTCTTGTCAATGGCCATAAACTCTATGGGATTTGCTGCTATTTCCTTTACTGGTTCCCAGAGTGGCATTGTGACCGACACCGTCCACACCAAGGCCAGAATTAAGGACATTCGCTCCCACCGGGTCCAAGAGGAGTTAAACAAGGGGAAAATAGTTGTAATAGCAGGGTTTCAAGGGGTAAGTCCCGAACACGAGGTAACAACCCTGGGCAGAGGGGGTTCGGACACCACAGCAGTGGCGCTGGCTTACGCCCTGGGAGCTGAGCGGTGCGAGATTCTGACCGATGTCGATGGCATCTATACCGCTGACCCGCGGATTGTTCCCCGAGCAAGAAAATTGGATGTCATCTCTTACGATGAGATGCTTGAACTGGCCAGCTCCGGGGCCAGGGTACTGCATACCCGCTCGGTGGAAATGGCCAAACAGTGTAAGGTACTGCTTCATGTTCGGTCCAGTTTCAACCAAAATCCAGGCACAATAGTGAAAGAAGAGGAGAAACAGATGGAAGAGCTGTTGGTAAGAGGGATAGCCTACGACGATAGTGAGGCCAAGGTGACCATTCGGGAAGTCCCTGACCGTCCCGGTGTGGCAGCCAAAATATTTGGCGCTCTTGCCCAGGCTAATATCAATGTAGATATGATTATCCAGAATGTGAGCGACAGCGGCACCACCGATATGTCCTTCACTGTTCCTGAATCAGAACTGCTCCAGGCCTTGGGGTCTATTGAGAAATTGAAAAATGAGATGGAATTCAAAGATGTGGTAGCCGATAACGACATCGCCAAGGTATCTGTCGTGGGACTGGGAATGCGCAGTCACTCCGGAGTGGCTGCCCAGATGTTCCAGGCCCTGGCAGAGAAAGGGATTAACATTGAAATGATCAGCACTTCGGAGATAAAAATCTCCTGCGTGGTACGTAAATCTGAAGTAGAAGATGCAGTGAAGGCCCTACACAAAACCTTCGAACTGGAATAAACCGACAGGAGGTTACAGAAATATGGGGTATAATGTGGCTATCGTTGGTGCAACCGGAGCCGTCGGGCAGGTGATGAGGCAGATCCTGGAAGAAAGAGATTTCCCCGTGGCCAGATTGAGACTGCTGGCCTCAGCTCGCTCGCTGGGGAAAAGGTTCCCTTTTGAAGGAGAAGAGATCCCCGTAGAAGAACTGAAGGAGAGTTCTTTTCAGGGAATTGACATTGTACTCTCCTCAGCAGGCAGTGCAGTAAGCCGCTGGTTTGTCCCCTATGCGGTGAAGGTTGGAGCGGTGGTGATTGACAACACCAGTGCCTTCAGGATGGACCCGGAGACGCCGCTGGTGGTGCCGGAAGTAAACCCAGAGGAGATCAAGAGACATAAGGGGATCATCGCCAATCCTAACTGCTCCACTATTCAACTGGTGGTAGTGCTGAAGCCCTTGCACGATGCAGCTGGGGTCAAACGGGCGGTGATTTCCACCTACCAGGCGGTCTCTGGTGCTGGACTCAAGGCCAGTTTTGAACTGAAGAGACAATCGCAGGCTGTGCTAAATGGTAAAAAGGCAGAAAATGAGGTGTTTCCTCATCAGATTGCGTTTAATGTGCTGCCTCAGATTCCCCAGAAAAACGCCTTTGGCCCCAATGGCTACACCGAGGAAGAGACAAAGATGATTAACGAGACCAAAAAGATAATGGGAGACCAATCCATCGAACTCACGGCCACCTGCGTGCGGGTGCCGGTGTTTGTGGCCCACTCGGAGGCGGTGAACATAGAAACCCATAGAAAACTCACCGCCCAGCAGGCCAGAGAGATCCTTGCCGCTGCTCCTGGGGTGACCGTTCTGGACAACCCTGGCCGTCAGCTTTATCCCCTGGCTGTCGAGGCAGAGGGTAAAGACGATACCTTTGTGGGACGGATACGGGAGGATCTCTCCACCGAAAACGGGCTGGCTCTGTGGATTGTCTCTGATAATCTGCGTAAAGGAGCAGCATTGAATGCCGTTCAGATAGCTGAGCTTATATAAGTAACTGTTTAGTAGAGCAATACCTTATTTTTTAATTTAAGATGAATATTTTTTGCATTTTTTGATAGATTTTACTTGACATCTTTCCCCTTCTGTTTTATCTTAAGCTAAAGTAGTTTTTGAGGCTTCGGAAGTATTGAAGAATAAGCAAGGATTTTCCCCTTTGGAAAAAGCTTTACCTTTCGTGGGGGAAAGTGATTTCAAGATATGGAGGTCTGGCAAAGAATATCGAAGAGACAACATAAGAGCAACCAGAATTTTTAAAAACAGGAGGGAAATCATGTAGTGGTTTTAAGGAGGCATAATCGTATCGGAGAATGGTTTGATAGTAAGCCGCTAAATAGTTTGTTAAAGGAGGTTGTAAATGACTACTACCAAGAAGGATTTGACCCAAAGAGTAAGTGCTATCGCAGGCAGGAAAAAGAGCGATGTTGCCCCGGTAGTGGACGCATTATTCACTGCCATGCGGGAGACTATGTGTGATGGTAATCGGATTGAAATCAGAGGCTTTGGCGTCTTTGAGGTGAAGAAGACCAAACCCAAACCGGCAGCAAGGAATCCCAGAACTGGTGAGATTATTTATGTACCTGCCCGGAGAAAGACCCATTTCAAACCGGGGAAACTCCTCAAAGAGGTTCTTCACCGGCCACTAGAATAACTTTATCAAGAATAGGACGACTCCTGTTTTGAGAAGGTGCACTCACAACTCCAGGGTGCACCTTCTTTCTATCGACACTCGCTCCTGTAATTGATAGCCTTGATAAAGCGAAAACTATTGAGTCAATGTCCGGATGTTCGTAGAGTTAGATTTTTGACTAACTTCCTGAGACTACAAAAATGCTTGCTTCCCGGGAGAGAGTTTGTTATATTATGTAGTTTCAAAGGAAAATCGGAAGACCTAAGGGTATAGAGATGGGCATCTGCATAAACAAAGAATGGTGCAAAGGTTGTGGGCTTTGCGTCGCTTTCTGTCCATTAGAATTGATCTCTATTTCTACAGAGCTTAACTCCAAGGGATACCATCCAGCGGTGGTGGACGATGAGAGTGCCTGCCACGGCTGTCAGAATTGCGCACTGGTCTGTCCTGATCTGGCAATTACCATTGAGCAGTAAAGGAGGGAAGTTTTTTGGACAAGAGAGTATTAATGAGGGGCAACGACGCGATTGCTGAGGCAGCGATTCGTTCAGGCTGTCGTTATTATTTCGGATATCCCATAACACCCCAGAATGAGCTTACTGCCTATATGGCCAAGAGGATGCCAGAGGTAAAGGGGACATTTATTCAGGCAGAGAGCGAGATTGCAGCTATAAATATGGTCTACGGTGCTGCCTCTGCTGGCCAGCGGGCAATGACCTCTTCTTCTGGCCCGGGTATCAGTCTAAAACAGGAGGGTATCTCCTACTTAGCCGGCGCAGAACTGCCTTGCTTTTACGCCAGTGTTGTCCGAGGTGGACCCGGATTGGGGAATATCGCCCCGGCACAGTCGGACTACTTCCAGGCTACCAGAGGCGGAGGGCACGGTGACTACCGGGTGATCGTGCTTGCCCCCAACAGTGTCCAGGAGATGGCTGACCTCACCATGCTGGGATTTCATCTGGCCGACAAATACCGCAACCCGGCTATGGTTTTAGCCGATGCTATCCTGGGACAAATGCTTGAGCCTATGGAATTTAAAACACCCCACTTCTCTCCTCTGCCCTCCAAAGATTGGACGGTGGGAAATATGGAAGGCCGTCCCCCTCGACTGATCACTTCTCTATTTCTGGGAGAGGGCAAACTGGAGAAGCACAATCTGGAGCTTAAGGAGAAGTACGAGAAAATCCAGGCCGAAGAGGTGCGCTGGGAGGATATTATGCTGGACGATACTCAAATTGCCCTCGTTGCGTACGGCACTTGTGCTCGCATAGCTCGATGGGCAGTTATCCAGGGACGAGCCCAGGGTGTGAAAATCGGACTTTGCCGCCCCATCACCCTCTGGCCCTTTCCCTCTGAGTTTGTAGGTCAGCTTTCAAAGAATGTGAGAAACATCCTGGTGGTAGAGATGAGCTTGGGACAGATGGTTGAGGATGTCAGGCTAGCGGTGAACGGCAGGTGTGAGGTTCAGTTGTATGGCAGGACGGGTGGGGGGATTCCCACCGTAGAGGAAATACTGAAAAGGGTGAGCCGACTTTAAACATTGAGATAGATAAATTTAGACAGAATCTGTTTAAATCAATACAGCAAGAGTTTTATGGGATGTTACGATGATATCACTGTAGATGGATAACCAGCTAAGGCGGAAAGTACGGAGAGACCAATGGCAAAGGTGTTCAGGAAGCCAGTGAGCTTCAAGGATGTGTCTACCAATTACTGTCCCGGGTGTGGTCACGGGATAATCCAGCGGGTAGTAGCTGAGGTAGTGGATGAGATGGGTATCCGTGAGCGAACTATAGGGTTTGCGCCGGTGGGCTGTGCTATCTATCTGGACCTTTATTTGGATTTTGATATGGTTCAGCCGGCTCATGGGCGGACCCCGGCAGTGGCCACTGGTTTGAAGCGTGTCCTACCTGATCATATTATCCTCGGCTACGAAGGCGATGGCGGGCTGACTGCCATCGGAACTGCCGAGGTGATTCACGCCGCCAACCGGAGTGAGAATATTACTATCATCTTCGTCAATAATGCGGTTTACGGGATGACCGGAGGTCAGATGGCACCGACCACCCTACTCAGCCAGAAGACAGCCACCACTCCCTTGGGCAGAGACCTTAAGCGGGATGGCTATCCGCTTCGTCTGTGTGAGCTTCTGGCCACTTTAGACGGTTCTGCCTACTTAGTGCGCACCGCAGTGAGCTCTCCGGCGAATGTGAGGAAGACCAAAAAGGCCATCCGCAGGGCAATTGAGGTCCAGATGGAGGGGTTGGGGTTCTCAATGGTAGAGGTGCTCTCACCCTGTCCGATTAACTGGGGCCTCACCCCGGTGGAGGCAATGAAGTGGATCGATGAGAAGATGATCCCCTACTTTCCCTTGGGGGAATTTAAGAGCCCGAATTCACAGGAATAAA